>JARLHB010000401.1 GCA_031292465.1 Ignavibacteriaceae bacterium | reverse complement strand
ATCAAAAGCAGTTTAATTAATTCCGGTATGCGGGATTCTTTGATAACATTCAGAAGCAGGATCCCGGATTTACCGGTAAGGGAATTTAACAACCTTAAAATGCTTGCCCCGGCAGATAAATTTGAAAATAAGCAGAATATTGAAAATATGGAACTATATTCTGTTTTTCCATTTCAGCTTGTAACCTTTAACTCAAAGGAAAAGCAGCTTGCTGTTAATGCATTTAACTACCGTCTTGATAAAGGCAATTTGGGCTGGCGCCAGGATGATATTTTTGCAGCTTACCTTGGAATGACGGATACTGTCAGGAGTTATTTAGTCAGCCGTGTAAAGAACAAGAATATTGATTCTAAATTTCCGGCATTCTGGGGGCCAAACTACGATTGGACTCCCGATCAGACTCATGGCGGCATTATAATGAAAACGCTGCAATCCATGCTTATGCAGACGGACGGCAAAAAGATTTATCTTCTGCCTGCCTTCCCAAAGGACTGGAATGCAAATTTTAAATTACATGCCCCGTTTAATACAACAATCCAGGGTATAGTAAAAGATAATAAAATTGTAAAGTTAAAGGTTAAGCCGGAATACCGCAGAAATGATATAGTTATTGTACCGCAGTAATTAGTCTGTCTGATATTTTCTTAGTGGCGGCTTTGTGTTCTTAGTGTTTTAGTGGTAAAGTTCTAAATTCTAAATAAAATCTTAATTCATTTTACCACTTAGACACTAAGATCACTCACATAGTGATCCCTTCGGGATAAGAAACACTTAGAGAAAATAATCGTGGTTCAGGCTGGTCACTCCTCTTATTTTAAAGGCCTTAAATTCAACTGTATATATTTTTGTTTTGTCTATCGGCCGCTTAAAAAATATTTTTTTCCAGCCTGATATATACAGTTATTATAATTATTTGTTTTATATATAAATTTACCTGTAAAATTCACCCCCTATTTATTACAAGGGGCCGGCTAACAAATAATAATTTAAATGAATGTATCAATAAATATAAGAGGACTAATGCGAAATATTTTATTACTTATTTGCAGTCTGTTTGTTGCAGCATCATATGCACAGCAAAATAATTTCAGGCCTCCATCAGTTCCGTTGGTTGCACACGATCCATATTTTAGCATTTGGTCACCAGCCGATAAACTGACTGACAGGGAAACCGTTCACTGGACGGGAGCAAGGCAGCCTCTTCACAGCATTGTAAGAGTTGACGGAAAATCTTTCAGAGTTATGGGCGCGGATCCTTCGCACCTTACTCCGCTTAATCAGACCGGACTAAGCGTTTATCCGACAAGGACTGTCTATAAATTTAAAAATGAATTAATTAATTTAACACTTACTTTTACTTCCCCGGTTATTGCAAGTGATCTTGATTTATTATCACGTCCGATAACATATATTACCTGGGATGTATCTTCCAACGACGGGAAGCAGCATAAAGTTCAAATTTATTTCGGATGCGGAAGCGAAGTTGCAGCTAACAATGAAGATCAAACGGTTAAATTCGATAGGAAATCCATTGATGGTTTAAGCGCTTTAACTGTAGGAACAACAGACCAGAAAATATTAAGTAAAAGCGGTGATGACCTCCGTATTGACTGGGGATACGCTTACGTTGCTGCTCCTAATGATCAGAAACCCGTTACAGGTATAGGCTCAAGGGAGTTTTTAACAAATACCTTCGAAAAAGAAGGAACTGTTAAAGACGCGGGCAATCCTTATGAAGCAGGAAAAATAAGAGATAATTATTTCTTTTCTTCTGTTGTATATGATTTAGGTTCTGTGGGCAAAGCCAAAGAAACCCGATGGCTTATGTTAGGCTACGATGATATTTACAGCATCCGCTATTTTGGAACTGATTTAAAAGCATGGTGGGCTAAAGACGGAACAACTTTTGACCAGTTATTAAAAAAATCTGCTGATGAATATTCAAAAATTACCGCCAAATGCGAAAAATTCGATAAAGAATTATCAGCCGATTTAAAGACAGCCGGCGGCGATAAATATGCGCAGATGTGTTCCCTTGTTTATCGCCAATGTTTAGCAGCCCATAAATTAGTTGCAGATAAAAACGGTATGCCGTTAATTTTTGCAAAAGAAAATTTTAGCAACGGTTGTATTGCTACGGTAGATGTTATTTATCCTGCTTCACCGTTTTTCTTTTTATTTAATCCCGCTTTAGCTAAAGCAATGTTAACTCCGTTGTTGGCATATTCGGAATCAGGCAAATGGAAATTCCCTTTCGCTCCACATGATCTTGGTACATATCCGTATGCTACCGGACAGGTTTACGGCGGAGGCGAAAAAACTGAAGATGACCAGATGCCTATTGAAGAAACCGGAAATGTGTTAATAATGATTGCTGCAACTGCAAAATTAGACGGCAATGCCGATTTTGCAAAGGGCCATTGGGACACAATTGAGAAATGGGCTGACTATCTTATTTCAAAAGGATTTGACCCCGAAAACCAGCTTTGTACAGATGACTTTGCCGGCCATTTGGCTCATAATATCAACCTGTCAGCCAAAGCTATTGTTGCGGTAGGTTCTTATGCAATGTTATGCGATATGCTTGGTAAAAAGGATAAAGCTGCTGAATATAAGGCAAAAGCAAAAGCTATGGCTCAGGACTGGATTAAACAGGCTGGCGAAGGCGACCATACAAAATTGGCGTATGACCGCCCTGATTCATGGAGCCAAAAGTATAATCTGGTTTGGGATAAATTATTGGGATTGAACCTGTTCCCTGCTTCGGTTTTGAAGAAAGAAATTAAATATTATAAGACCAAACAGGTTAAATACGGCCTGCCGTTAGACAACAGAGAACGTTATACTAAAAACGACTGGATTACGTGGACGGCTACTTTGGCTGATAATAAGAATGATTTTCAGGCTATTTTTAATCCTGTTTATGATTTTGCCAATGCAACTCCCCAGCGAGTTCCGTTATCAGACTGGTATATTGCAGATAATGCATTCCAGCGAGGATTTCAGGCACGCAGTGTTGTAGGCGGATTTTTTATTAAAATGCTGGATGGCCCTAAACTTTGGAACAAATGGAGTTCTAAAGGAACAAAGCTAAATGGAAATTGGGCTCCTGTAGTTTTACAGAAATAACATATATTTACACGGATTTATGGAAAAGCCCTGCCGTTTTGCAGGGCTTTCTTCTTTACCTATCATTTACTTCCCCCCTTTTTTTTACATAACTACATAAGTAATGAACCCATATACAAGAATTATGTTTATGTCCTGTATAAATTATATTGTAAAAATATATTTGTTTATAAATTGGATAAATTCGGGAGATAGTAAAATGGATAAAATATCAAGAAGAAGGTTTATCGGATTTTCAACGGCTGCACTGGCAGCTTCAATGGCAGGACTGCCCTCTTACGGGATGGTAAACAATGTGCTGAAAAAGAACAACAATCTTTTCGGAAACCGCTTCTTAACATTCAACGCTATAGTCCGCGTAAACCAGATTGAGATAACAAGGGATAAAAACCTTGGCCATGACGAGCGTAAGCTTCACACTCCCGAGAAAGTGAGACAATTCAGGCAGGCAATTGAAGAAGGCTGGCCGGGTGCCAAAATCACATGGGGAATGAGCTGGCTTGCTCTTCACGATGAAACAGATTCATATAAAGAAATAAGAAGGATAATAGTCGATTATCATCATAAATATGGTGATGAAATAACATTTGTGCCGGGCGCTTACTATGCTGATTCGTACAATACAAGAGAGAAAATTAACAAAGAAATTACCGATGCATTAGTAAAGATTTCGGAGATAGTCGGGAATGGATACCGCCCGAAAAGTATCGTAGGCGGGTTTTTAGCATCTGATCATTTAAGGCATCTTGCTGAGAATGAGGGTATCCACGTCTGCCAGGGAAATGTATGGAGCCAGTATGGCACCGATCTTCAGGATGACGAAGGTTCTGTTTGTTATCCTTATTACCCGTCAAAAGAACACCTTTGCAAACCGGCGCAGAATAAAAATGATTTTATAGATTGTGTAGACCTTGACGGATGGACAATGGATTTTGTATCCGCACGTAGAGTCGGCGGAGGGAGCGATAAACCGTATTGCAGCAGAATGGGAGTTGGCCCGATTGAAACGTTTGGCATGTATGGAAAAGACCTTGGACTTAAAGAAGTTCTTCATTCAGCGTCTGCGCATTTCGACAAGGGATTTAGACTAAATAAATTTGGCTGGGTTACGAATAACTGGGAAGTTAGTTTACCTTTGCTTGGCCTTAAAGAATTCTTCAGCGCTATAAAGCAGCGCTGGCCTGATGCAAAATGTATAACGCAGGGCGAGTTTGGCTTATTATGGAGAAATCATTTTAAGAGCAATAATTTTGATTACCGCTTTGTTGCACGTGGTTCCGGTATTGGCGGCTCTGATGAAAACCTGGAAATCCGGTGGTTTATGAATAAAGATTTTAGATTGGCTTTGTTAAAAGACTGGAAATTAAAAACAGAAGAACAAGTTATTGACTTTACGCGTTACGACCTTAAAGCTGAAGAGCCTAAAAATCCGGTAAGGGACTGGTCGCTAATGGGAACTATAAATCAAAAACAGCTCCGCCCTCAGGATAAGCCCGTACCGTTAAAAGATTTGAAGGATGTTGAGAAAAAAATAATTCATAAAAGGATTCCGGAACTAAATTTTAGATAGATAACTGGTAACACAAAAGAATAGCAGCTTGCAGTTAATTCATAATTGTCCATTTGGTTATTCATTATATTTCTTGTGTATCCTGGTGCATGATAAATATTTTGAATAATTACTATTTTTTTCTGCGTAGTATTTTCACATATTGCATCGGGTAAGGTAACTTTGCCTGCTCATCTAATCCTGACTGTGATATCGTAGTATTGCTGCCCTGCTGATCTAAAAATCATTTTAATTAATCAATGAAAGGAAGAACTGTATGAATCCTAAGGTTGATAAATTCTTAAGTAAATCCGATAAGTGGCAGGAAGAATTTGAGAAATTAAGAATGATTATTCTTGAATGCGGCCTGGACGAAGAATTTAAATGGGGCCAGCCCTGCTACATGTATCAGGGAAGCAACATAGTTTTAATACACGGATTTAAAGAATACTGTGCGCTTCTGTTTTTCAAGGGCGCCTTGTTAAAAGATGCTGCCGGCAGGAAAGGCGGTATCCTGATACAGCAAACGGAGAATGTACAGGCGGCGCGCCAGGTCCGGTTTACTGATGTACGGGAAATAGTTAAGCTGGAACCCGTCCTTAAAGCCTATATTTATGAAGCCGTTGAAGTGGAAAAAGCCGGACTGAAAGTGTCCTTAAAAAAGACTGCGGAATTCAAAATGCCCGAAGAATTACAAAATAAATTGAATAAAACCCCTGCCCTGAAAACTGCTTTTAACGCATTAACACCCGGGCGGCAAAGAGGATACATCCTTTATTTTTCAGCGCCCAAACAATCCAAAACCCGGGAATCAAGGATTGAAAAATACATGGAGCAAATTCTTAATGGAAAGGGATTAAATGATTAGCAATACGGAACAGAATAAAAAAATATCGGAACCGGATAATACGGCAGTAAGAACGGCTTTATGGAGGGCACTGCACGTTCAGGCGGATGCAAAGCCTTATGTGCTTGAAGATGAAATCGGACTGAAACTTGTGGCTCCGCCTGATGACTGGCAGCAGCGCCCCGATATGAAATATACTAAACGCCTCCGGGCATCTATTGTGGCACGCGCCCGTTTTATTGAGGATTTAATTATTGAACAAAGCAAACAGGGAATTAACCAGTATGTTATTCTCGGTGCGGGACTTGATACATTTGTCCAGCGCAGGCCGGATATTGCTTCCAGGCTTCAGGTGTATGAAGTTGACCAGCCCGGTACACTAACCTGGAAACAGCAGAGATTAATTGAGCTTGGCTTTGGCGTTCCTGAATATTTGCATTTTGTACCTGTTAATTTTGAAACTTCTTCATGGTGGGAACAGTT
>JARLHB010000400.1 GCA_031292465.1 Ignavibacteriaceae bacterium | reverse complement strand
TTGAATACAGTACTTGTAACTTTTACAGGTAGAATTAATACAGTTATTAATAATATACATTCATTTGAACTTATCCCCGGCATTTACCCGAATTCAATTTCAGCAGCGAGCCAGTATTCATATCTGCTTACTTTTAGCGGAAATTTGAATAAGGGAATTAACAAATTAACCATTACTTCGTTAACTGATTATTACGGTTCCCCTGTAAAACAGGATACTCTTCAATTTACAGTTGATAGTCTGGTGACCAATAACAGTTTCTATGTTAGTTCTTATGAGATATTGAGTCCTTATAAAGTTGCCGTTATTTTTAACCTTGATGTGGATGCAGCATCAGCAGTAAATTTGGGAAACTACAGCATTACGCCTGATAATCATGTTTCAGCAGTACAGGTTGACGGTAGTGATTCAAAAAAGATATATCTTAGTTTTGCAGGACAAAAACCGGTTGGCTCTGTAGGTATTGAATATAATTTAAGTATTAAAAATTTGATTTCTTCTGCGGCAAGCGGAAATATCAAAATAAATTCCGGGGCAGGGGGCAGCATAGTGCTTTCAGGTTTTGCAAAAGACCTTTCCGGTGTGTATGTTTATCCGAGTCCGGTAAAAATTTCAGGCGGAGCTAAAATGACATTTGCCAACCTTCCGCAGCGTGTTAAAATAGTTATTTTTAACTTGAGCGGTAAAAGGATGAATGAAATTGATGCCGTAACCGGAAACGGCGGCGCTGATTATAATTTGAAAGATGAAAACGGTAATTATTTAAGCAGCGGCGTTTATTTATACAGAATAGCCCGGCTTGATAGTCAAAATAATGAAGTAGAAGAAAAAATTGGTAAATTTGCGGTGATAAAATGAAAATTAATTTTAAAGAAATAAAAACAAGTTCAAACCTGTTAAGCCTGTTTAGACTGCTGCTTGCAATACCTTTATGGTTTTTGCTTGATAATTTTAAATCAGACACAGCCCGTTATGCTACATTTTTTGTATGCATTTTAGGATCGGTTACTGATATAATGGATGGTTACCTGGCACGTAAGTTTAACCAGGTTACAGAAATGGGAAAGATAATTGATCCGTTGGCAGACAAGGTAGTTATAGGTGCAATAATAATAAAACTCTTCCTTATAGGTCAAATAAGCGCTACTTATTTTTCTTTAATTATCGGAAGGGATGTTTTAATTTTTATTGGCGGCATAATTGTTACAAAATTTGTCGGCCGCGTACTTCCATCCAATATTCTTGGAAAAATTACTGTCGTTAACATAGGACTTGTAATACTCCTTATATTACTTAATGTTAATCAAAACATTTTGATCTTTAAGGGCTTTTATTATTTAAGTGTTTTATTAATATTTGTATCATTTTCAGCATATGCGTACAGGGCGTTGGAATTCATAAAAAAGAAAGATTATGGGAATATTTAATAATTTTAACTTTGATAAATTAAAATCAGGTTTAGCTAAGACAAGAAATAAAATAATAAATTCAATTTCGGAAACAATAAGCGGAAAAGCTGTTATTGACGATAAGACATTAGATGAAATAGAGGAAATTTTAATTTCTTCCGATATTGGATTTGATACTGTTGAAAAAATCATTGAAGACTCAAGAGTACAGCTTAAAACCGAAAAAGACCGTTCCGAACTGAATATAATGAAGGCTGTAAAGAATGAATTAGTTTCTGTTTTTGATTTTGGCAGCCCGCAGGTAAACGATCTGGATAATATTAAAAAGAATAAGCCTTATGTTATTCTTATTGTAGGTATAAACGGAGCAGGGAAGACAACTACAATAGGCAAGCTTGCCCATAATTTTAAGAATGCAGGACTTAATGTAATTGTCGGCGCCGCAGATACATTCAGAGCAGCCGCTAATGAGCAGCTTGATATATGGGCAAAACGGGCCGGGGTTGAAATAGTTCAAAAGGGCCATGGCGCAGATCCGTCCTCAGTCGCCTATGATGTTATTGAAACTGCAATCAAAAGCTCAATTGATGTTGTGATTATTGATACAGCAGGACGTCTTCATAATAAAACTCATCTTATGGAAGAACTGAGTAAAATTAAACGGGTTATTCAGAAACTTCTTCCGGGTGCTCCCAATGAAACTCTGCTTGTTATAGACGGCAATACAGGACAAAATGCTCTTGCGCAGGTAGAAGAATTTTCAAAAGTAACTGACCTAACCGGACTCGTTATAACTAAACTTGACGGAACTGCTAAAGGCGGAGTTATTTTTCAGATTTGCCAGAAACAAAAGATACCTGTAAAATATATAGGAGTTGGCGAGGGGATTGACGATCTTCAGGAATTTGATGCTAAGCTGTTTGTTGACGCGATATTCGGTAATTAAATCTTAGTTTACATAATATACATTATCGGACAAGTATCCATGCGGAAATCCTTAAGTAATTATAAATTAGACTGTTATAAGTCCATAGTTTTCATGTCTTGTTTCATACTTTTAACCTCCTTCCCGAATAATAAAATATATTCCCAGGCCAAATCTTTGCCTGCATATCAACCTTTATTAGACTCGGTTAAAATATTTTATGGGGACACTTG
>JARLHB010000399.1 GCA_031292465.1 Ignavibacteriaceae bacterium | reverse complement strand
TATTTCCTTTCGGGCACAAGGCAGGAAAGCGACAGAAGGATTGACCAGCCTGTCACAAAATTATTCAACGACCACGGCTTCGATTATTTTCTTTACGGAAAGTTTGATTATTTATTAAATGACAACGACTACCTTACTGCAAATTTGAATTACAGCGAAACACAGACGCAGATTCCTTTTGATCCTTCAGAGGGCATTAATTTTGACAATCATAATAGTTATAATTCATTCCAGACATTATCATTGTATCATACCATCTCAAATGAAGTTGATAAAGCCAGCGATTTATTTGCCGGATTATATATTAGAGAAGGAGGTTTAAAATTTAATACAAGCCCTTATGATGAAACTAAACAATACATAGGCAGCGATACAGCAACAGGTTATACTATTGATCAGAACCGCAGTTTTGTTACTTATGGAACAAGAGTAAAATATACGGATGAACTTTCACATCATTTTAGCTTTAATGCCGGAATTGATTTCAGCGCTACAACAGGAAAAGAGAATTTTAAATTCAAAGACACAAGCGGAAGCGGGCCGTTAAGCATAAATAATTATAAAGGCTCTGATTTCGGCCTGTACGTACAAACTACTACCCATCCCGTTGAATGGGCGCGGCTGGATGCTGGCTTAAGGTATGACCAGCATATTGCACCTATAACACTTTTACAAAAGCAATTAAGTCCGAGATTAAAATTAAGCGTCTTCCCTGACGCTATTAATACTATTTATGTAAGCTACGATAAACTTTTTATGCCAACTAATATAGAGGCGCTGTCTTCTATCGCAACAACAGTCGGCGATTCCGCTTCCCCAACCATGCCTGAAAAAGATGATTTATATGAAGCAGGCATAATCCATAATTTTCTGTTCGGCTTTACGGCAAAGTTTGATTTCTTCTATAAAAATTCTTCACCCGGACTTGATGATGAAACTTTAGGCTCCAGCGCTATAAAAGTTAATGTGAATATTAACAGAGTAATTATAAGGGGATTAGAATTAAGTTTAACTTATAACGATCCCTCCAGCCCGTTATCCGGTTTTCTTAACAGCGCAATTATTCACGCATTCGGAACAGGGCCGGTATCAGGCGGGTTTATTGCCGCAGACAATTCAACCGAGCCGTTTGACCTTGACCATGACCAGAGGCTGTCTATCGCAGCCGGAATAAATTATCAGCCTAAGGACTGGTTTTTAAACTTAACAGGAATATACGGAAGCGGGCTTGCTAACGGCGTTAATAATTATTCTTATAAAACAGGGCTTTTTGATTTCAACACAGGCGCCCATACCGCCCCTTCATGGATTTTGGATATTTCAGGCGGCTATACGTTTGCACTTGCAGACGGACATTCTTTTGAACCGTCAATATATATCGACAACCTTTTGGATCATCATCACCTTATTAAAGGAGCATTTTTCAGCGGTGCAAGCTTTGAAGCGCCGAGGAATGTTACACTCAATTTGAAGTATCACTTTTAGAATTGCCTTTGTTTCTCTGCGGGTAATTTTTCCCGCAGAGTACACAGAGTAATAAAGACCTATTTTGTTTCGGCAAGAACTTTTATAAGCTTTTCGGGAAAGTTTGTAAGTATGCTTGTTACGCCTAATTTAATTAATCTTCGCATTTCAGTTTCATCATCCACAGTCCACACATGCACTTCTTTGCCGTTCTCTTTTGCTTTCTTTACAAAATTTTCATCAACTAAGGGATAATACACGCTCAATACTTCCATATTTGCTTTAAATACATCATAAGTATCAGGCATCTTTGCAAAAATAAGTCCAACTTTAAGTGTCGAATCAATTTCTTTTGCTCTTTTAATTTCATTTATATCAAATGATGTTAATATACATTCCTTACTAAAGCCATTCTCTTTTACAATTTTAACAACCCTGTCGGCAAGCTTCTTCTCATGGCCGTTGGTTTTTAACTCGATGTTCAGCATCATCTTCCCTTTTACAAGATCAATAATATCTGCTAATTTAGGAAGCGGCTCGCCTTTGAATTTTTCATTAAACCAGCTTCCTGCATCAAGCTTTTTTATCTCTTCATAACTTGTTTCCCAGATGTTTTTATCAAGCCCTGTGGTGCGTTTCAGGCTGCCGTCATGCAGTACAATAATTTCTCCATCGGAAGTTTCCTGTGCATCAAGCTCGGAATAATCCGCATGCAGATTAATTGCCTGCTGCATTGAAGATAAAGTATTTTCAGGCGCTGTGCCTGAAGCACCGCGGTGAGCGGTTATTTTAATATTTGTATTTTGTGAAAACATTATACCTGTAAGGCAAAACAATGCCAATACTGCTGAAAAAGAAAAACGATACATTATTTATTCCTTAAATTTACTTCTTTATGTAATTAACTGAAATTACGCAAAGTTGTACTGCGAAACCAGCCTACCGCCTGCCTGCCGGTAGGCACTGTTTTGCAAATTAGTACGTATTTTTATTACAATAAAAGAAGCGAATCAGCGATTCGCTGTACAAAAACATTGTTATGTGTAACTTCAGTAATTAATACAATTTTAATAGTAATTATTTCCCGGGTTAAAATCAATTAATGGCAGTATTAATTCAAATACAGCATTATATTATTTATTACACTAACATCATATTTGTGTTAAAGCTATCCCGGCATAATAAAATATGAATTAAATCTTTTATATGGACAATTGTTTTTTTCACACTTCCTGTATAATTTTGATGTAATTATATAATAACTAAATTCTTTTTATTCTCATCCGGGCCGCCGGGGAAATAATTCATTTTTCTAAGGATATTTAAACTAAATTCGGAGTTCTATGAAAAAGCTGATTTGTATTCTTTTATTGGTTCTAAGTATTAATGTTTTCCCGCAAACATTAATAACTCCGGATGAAAGTATAAATAAAGCATTTAAACTTGCAGTAAGCACAGTAGACAAAAACACACGTGATGGCATTCTTGCCGCCGGGGCAGATTACGGCGGCGAATGGGTGCGTGATATTTCGATAAACTCATGGAACGGCGTAAGCCTTTTACGCCCTGAAGTTGCAGAAAAATCCCTTTGGAGCGTTACAATAAAGCGCGATACAATCGGCCACCAGTACTGGGATAAAATTATATGGGTTATAGGCGCATTGAATCATTATAAAGTTACAGGCGATACAGCATTTTTACATCAGGCTTATATTTGTTCCCAAAATACAATCGGACAGCTTGAACAAACAGCATTTGATAAGAATTACGGCTTATTTACGGGCCCCTCCGTATTTAACGACGGCATTGCGGGTTATCCTGAACCAATTTACGACAGCACTATAAATTCTTCTTTCGTGCTGGACCACCATGCAAAAACAATAAAATGCCTTAGCACTAACTGTGTTTACTACGGCGCTTATTTGTCTCTATATGAAATGGGCAAAATTCTTAACATCCCGGAAAGCATAAGCAAAGATTATCTTAATAAAGCAGCGGAACTGAAGAATAATATTCTAAAGTATTTTTATAATCCCGATGAGAATAAGTTTAAATATGTTATTGACGGCAACGGCAAAATACATGACTACCAGGAAGGGCTTGGGAACGCTTTTGCAATAATTTTCGGTATTGTGGATAAAGCCGAGGCAGAGAAAATAATAACCGGTGTTCATATTTCAACTTTCGGTATTGCTTCCATATACCCTGATTTTCCGCGCTATTCACAGCAGCAGCCGGGCAGGCATAATAATATCGTCTGGCCTATGGTAAACGGGTTTTGGGCTGATGCCTGCAAAAAAACCGGGGCATACGATAAATTTTATTTCGAGTTGAAAAATCTTACTTCGCTTGCTATTGATGCTGACAAAGGCAATAATAATTTTAGGGAAATCTATAATCCTTACACCGGCAAACCTGACGGCGGCTGGCAGGTAGGCAAACAATGGG
>JARLHB010000398.1 GCA_031292465.1 Ignavibacteriaceae bacterium | reverse complement strand
GGATTCATTAATCCCGCATATAAGAAGCAAAGTACCTCCGGCAATGAACTCCATTGAAACTACTTTGATCATGTATAATCCTTCGGTTTATTTCTCCACAGCCGATGCAATGGAGAAGAGACATCATACTTACATACTCTATATACTGATGCTTTAAAATTGATAAATAAAAGCAAAGCCTTTAGCCATTTCGTTGCTATAAGGCAGAACGCTCAAGTCAGAATTATTATTTTTATGAAATTCAGGTACAAGTATTCCGGATAATGCACCCACTACTGCTCCCAGAATAATATCTGAAGGGAAATGATCGCCGCCTCTTAACCTTGTATATGCTGTAGCTGCTGTAATTGTGGCAGCAAACCCATAAAAAACCCATTTTGTTTTAGATTCGGGATAATAATCAGAATATACTTTTGCTATTAAGAATGTCGGTGCAGCAACCATTTCAACATGCCCGGAAAAGAAAGAGTTCCTTGCAACTTTACTTGTGCGCCTGTCCATTGGCGTCTCGTCTGTATAACAATAGGGCCTGTAACGGTCAACATAGTAAGTTGATGATGTACCTAATACACCCATTATAGACAATGTCTCCCAGTATAGAAAACTAAGCCTGAAAAAATCGCTGCTTGTTTTTCCGGTTGATAAGAAGAAAATGAATGGAAGCGGTATGGAAGCATAAAAAGGATAATAGCTCAATTTTTCTAATTTGTCATTGTAAGGATATACAGACCAGCGGTCAAATGCAGGTATATTGTCTTTATTCAGGCCTTGTATTTCTGCTGCCGTCGGTTGTGTTTTGGTATAAACTTTAGAGAGTGCATAAATAGACCATACCGAACCCACAGCAACAATTGGAATATCAACGGCAGGATAGATTTCATAAACATGCGTTTTATTATTTGATATGGGATCCTCATCCATATATCTATGTCCAATCGGAAGTTGAACAACATTCGTTTGATGTTTATCAGGATCATTAATAGCAGCCGGGTAAACAGCCCTTTCGTTTTCTATGTGGCCTGCATTATTCTGACTGAATCTGTGATATAAACCGGGCATCCAAACGTATCCGATGTTTGTACTGTCAGCCCGTATATCATAGGTATCTGAAACAACACTAATGGAATGATAACTCTTTGATACCTGCTGCGCAGAAACTTCTTCAGATACCACCCATACTCCAACATTCAATGTTATTAGTATAGTAAAGATTATTAGAGGTCTCATCTTATCGACAACTCATTGTTTAATTAAGAAATTGAAATCCGTTTATTCTTAGAACTTTTATATTTCACAGAACTCTTCGGCCTCTAATAACATTGAGCAGGACAACTACTATTGCTATGACCAATAGGATATGAATCAGGCCGCCCATAGTATATGAAGTAACTATCCCCAGCAGCCATAATACGACTAATATGACAACGATTGTGTATAACATTTTATATAGCCTTTCTGTTTAATTTTATTATTTGATTCCATTATTAAGCTACAGAGAGAAATAGGATATTTCAATCGGGCTAATGGATGGAAAAGGAATTAATCCCATTGGGTTATAAATCTAATTATGGCCGACTCAGGCAGCGGTATTATTTAACATATAATAACTTCAGATCGTTAGTGTTAGAAAATTGGGACTTACATATATGTTAAAACATTAGATACGTTTAAGCCAATTTTAACGGGGACGTAGTTAGTATGCGGTAGCAAACAATCCTAATGATAGCTTATTTTTTGAACGATTATAAAAAAATAACCTTCAAAACAAATTGAGCTTTTTATAACACTGCATATCAAATAAAAGGTATCACCACTTCCTTATTTTATCAATATTAATTTTCTCGTTGCAGCTAATGCTCCGGCCTGTAATCTGTAAATATATACTCCGCTCGGTATCGCTGCTGCATTCCATGATTTCGAATAACTGCCAGCCGTCATATTTTCATTAACCAAAGTCGCCACTTTCTGTCCAATCAGATTATATACTGTTATTGACACCATTGCCTGAAATGGAATCTCAAATGAAATTAAAGTTGTCGGGTTAAACGGGTTTGGAAAATTCTGTTCAAGCCGAAAAGTACCTTTCGGGAAAGAAGTTCTGTTATTCTTGATATTTGTCAAATTGAGTGCATTAAATGATCCCGTCATACCTGCACTAAAATGGAAATCACATTGATAATTATACATCCCCGGGGTTGTAACTATATAGGAGAATACACTGCCAGATCCCTGGTGAAACGTAACTGCACCGGTTGGAACGCTTGTAGAACTAAGCGGATGCATGCTAAAATCGCCTTGCCATTTGATTGTATCACCGACAAAAACATTCAGTGAATTAGGTGAATAAGCAAGCCCAAATGTACCTCCGAACTGTACTATATATGTAGTAGCATGGATGGCGGTTGTTGCTAAGATAAATAGGGCGAGCAATATGACAAAAGAAGTGTTCTCAAGAGCTATTGTATATTTTATTCTCATGATATGTTCTCAATTGCGTTAAATTATCTGTTTTAAAATTAATAGAAGCGGCTTTAATTTTGCCGCTTCTATTAATATAATTTATTACTAAATCAGATCTATTGGTTATCTTTTGAGAGCAATTTTATCTCAACTCTTCTGTTCATAGACCTTCCTTCAAGAGTTTCATTTGTAGCAATCGGGTTTGCTTTACCATAGCCTACAGCTTTTATATTTCTTCTTATAACACCCTGGCTTACAAGATAGTCTACAACTGCTTTAGCTCTTCTTTGAGAGAGTTTTATATTATACTTGTCTGAACCTATTCCATCTGTATATCCGCCAACTTCCCATTTATAATCAGTATGTGCCTTCATAGTACTAACAATACTATCAAGAACTGCATAGGCATTAGGCAATAATTTTGATTTATTGAATTCAAAGTTTGCGTCGCCGCTAAGAACTAAAGATTCTACTTCGCCCGGCTTTGTAATAACAACAGTATCTTTGGGCATTTCTTTCTTAATCGGGCAGCCTACAGAATCTACCTGAACACCAAGTGGTGTGTT
>JARLHB010000037.1 GCA_031292465.1 Ignavibacteriaceae bacterium | reverse complement strand
TTTATAATGGTTTAGCTTATGCTAAGAAGTCCGGTTTCTTTATGTTCTTTGACGAATATGGTTTCTTAGATACAGCAAAGGAAGTAGTGATAAAACCGCAGTATGCTTCAGTAGGAAATTTTTCAAACAGGCTGGCGCGTGTTAAAACAAAACAATTTCAATTTTTAAGCACTCCTATTGAAAAATATGGTTTTATAGACCGTGAAGGTAAAGTAGTTGTTCCCATTGATCTGGAAAATGCCGGCGAATATTATGACGACAGGGCAAATGTAACTGTTAACGAAAAGAGAGGGTTCATAGATAATTTTGGGAATATGGTGATAAAACCAAAGTACGACAGGGTAGGGCATTTTGCCAATGGAATTGCACCCGTACTGCAGGATACCGTATGGGGATACATTGATAAAGACGGAAATACAAAGCTTCCGTTTGTTTTCCAGGATGCACGGCCGTTTTCCAACGGTTTGGCGCTTGCTAAAAAAGACGGCAAGTGGGGATACATAGATACCACAGGCAGCTTTGTTATCCCTTGTAAGTATGAAGAGGTTGGTACTTTTTCAGAAGGGCTGGCGGCAGTTAAGCTTACTGACAAATGGGGATATATTGATATGTCGGGGAATGTAGTTATCCAGCCGCAGTATGACCAGGCATATTCATTTTTTGCCAATCTGGCAACAGTAAGAATGGGCAATAAATTCGGCTACATAAATAAAAAAGGTGAATTTATTTGGAATCCTTCTAACTAAGTAAAACGTATAAACTGTGTAATATAAAAATATTTAATCCCTTTCTTAAACAGGAAGGGATTTTTTTATTAATAGCATTTATTACTGATTTGATAAACCCCCGTAATTTATTTTAATTTGCTATTTATGGACTTGAATTATGAAATATGTACATTTAGATTTGGGCTTCACAAAACTTATGTCGCAGTTTGAGATCAAAAACTAATTTCTTCTTTTGTATTACCGCCTTGCTTATTATGCAGTCTGCACTTACTGCCCAGCAAAAGTATTATTCGGGCATAATTACGGATACACTTCACATAAATTTTGAAAATATGTATAAAATATCTCAGCCGGCAATTATTCCTTATACCGAAACAATTAAAATAAACGGCAGGCTGCTTAACAAGAGCGATTTTTTGTTCGATTACCAGACAGCTTCATTTAAACTGTCGGAATCATTGCATTATTCTATTTTCGATACCATAACAGTATCATATCTTGCTGTAAGGCTTTCATTAAAAAAAGAATATGAGAACCGCAGTCTTGTATATAAGTTTGAAGAAAAATCACATGATACTATAAGGATAGCCAGCAGCGAAGGGAGCGGACTATCGCCGGAATCGATATTCGGCAATAATGTTGAGAAAAGCGGGACAATAGTAAGGGGTTTTACAGTTGGAACCACCAAAGATTTTTCTTTAACCAGCGGGCTGCGCCTGCAGTTATCAGGCAAACTTTCTAATGATATTGAAATTGTTGCGGCTCTTACTGATGAAAACACTCCCATTCAGCCGGAAGGCAATACGGCTACTCTTGATGAACTTGATAAGGTATTTATACAGGTAAAACATCCTAATGCAACAGGTACATTCGGCGATTATGAATTAAAAGAAAAGACAGGCGAGTTTGGGGTGATTGACAGAAAGCTGGAGGGGCTTCTTGGCGAGTTTAATTATGAAGGGCAGAAGGGATACGTAGCTGTTGCAACATCCAAAGGAAAGTTTACAACAAATCAGTTTACAGGATCGGACGGAGTGCAGGGGCCGTATACGTTATACGGCGCCAACAGTGAAAATGATATTATTGTAATAGCGGGTACTGAAAATGTTTATGTTGACGGCGTTCAGCTGAAGAGGGGTGAAAGAAATGATTATACTATAGACTATGCTAATGCGCAGGTAACGTTTACTACAAATAAGCTTATTACTTCAGCCAGCAGGATTACAATTGATTTCCAGTATACCGACAGGCAGTATGCAAGAAACTTTTTCGGCGCTGGTATTCAATCTAAGTTAGTTGACAATAAGCTCGGAATAAATTTTCAGTATATGAAGGAAGGGGACGATAAAACATCTCCGGTTGATATAACGCTTTCAGATTCAGACAAGGCGTTGTTAGCTTCAGCGGGAAACGACAGGTTCAAAGCTACAAAAACAGGAATTGCGCTTGCAACTCCGGACTCGCTTGGAGTAATTCACGGAACTTATCAGAAAATTGATACAACAATTGATAATAAAAGTTATTCATATTACCTGTATAACCCGGGAAGCACAAGCGCTGTTTATACATTGACTTTCAGTTATGTAGGGACAGGGAAGGGCGACTATACAAGGCAAAGTATCGGCAATTTTTTGTTTGTCGGTATAAACCAAGGTGATTATGCGCCTGTTATATTTCTGCCTCTGCCCGAATCAAAGCAGCTTGCGGATTTTTCCATAAATTATTTGTTTGCAGACGGCATAAGTCTTGAATTGGAGTTAGCCGGAAGCGTGTGGGACCAGAATACTTTTTCATCCATCGATGATAATAATAATGACGGCTATGCAAGAAATTTACTATTTAAAATGGACCCGCGGAAAGTTGAAATAGGCAAAGTAAATTTGGGGCAGATCGGCCTTTCATATAAAGACCGCTACATACAAAATTCTTTTACACCAATTGACAGGATAAATTCAATCGAGTATAACCGTGATTACAATATAACCGATACAACAACTACCGAAAATGAAGAGTTGAGAGAGTTTAATCTTACTTTGATTCCTGTTGATGAATTAAATGTTAATTCAGCCTATTCTTCTTTAAAACGGGGGGAGAGCTTCAGTTCAAACAGATTTAATAATACATTAAGCTTTTCTGATAATAAAACATATTCATTCAATTATAATCTTGATTATGTCTCTTCCAGTGATTCCATATATAAAAGCAGCTGGCTAAGGCAGAAAGGTTCGGGTTATTATTCGTTTGGCAAATTCAAACCGGGATTTGATTTCCTGGCTGAAAATAAGAAAGATCTAAATACAGGAGCAGACACGCTCCTTTCTACAAGCCTGAAATACTATGAAATTGATCCTTATATAAATCTTGTGGATTTCTATGGCTTTAAGTTTACCACAAAGTACACTTTACGCAATGATTATCTGCCTTTAAGCGGAATTATGACGAAACAGTCAACTTCCACAGGTGAATATTTTGAACTGGCATACAGCGGTATAAGGCAGATAAACTCCACATTTAACTTAACTATTGTTAATAAAGATTATGAAGAAGCATTTAAGAAAGAAGGCTACTTAAATACACAAACAATTCTTGTAAGATCGCAAAGCCGGTTTAATTT
Source organism: Ignavibacteriaceae bacterium (assembly GCA_031292465.1). Classification (GTDB taxonomy): domain Bacteria; phylum Bacteroidota; class Ignavibacteria; order Ignavibacteriales; family Ignavibacteriaceae; genus FEN-1297. Next base: position 598 of record JARLHB010000037.1, on the reverse strand, counting down.
TTGGAGCCCTATTACAGGAGATTTTTATTACGAAGTTTCCACACAAAAATCCGCTAAACTGCAGAAGGTATTTGTTAAAGTTACTAAAGGCTCAGGCAATTATATTTATCTCGGCGATTTGAACAACAACGGCATTATGGACGAAAATGAGTTTCAGTCGACGCTTTATGACGGCGATTATGTTATGGTTACAGTACCGACGGACCAGCTATATCCTGTAATCGACCTGAAGACAAGCACGCACTGGAGGCTAAGTTACCGCGATATGGCAGACCTTAATTCAGTGCTCGGTAAAATATTGCATCCTTTTACTTCTGATGTGCAGTGGCGCGTTGAAGAAAATACGCAGGAGCAGGACTATAAGAAAATATATTTCCTGCACTTTTCAGATTTCCAGAACCCGGATAAAACTATTAACGGCTCAAATTATGTCCAGCATGATTTGTTCCTTTTTGAAAATGATCCCGAATTTTCCGCACGCATAAGGTATAACCAGACAAAAGGCCTAAACCAATACAGCAGCGAGCTTGAAAGAGCCTACGCCAGGGAAAGAAGCCTGCGGATAAATTTTAGAATGGTTAAAGAAATAAGCAATCAG
>JARLHB010000397.1 GCA_031292465.1 Ignavibacteriaceae bacterium | reverse complement strand
TATCCTAACCCGTTTAATCCATCAACTAACATAAGGATAGAGATCCCTAAAGCTTCACACGTGAATCTTTCGGTTTATAATGTATTAGGGCAGCATATAACAACCCTTATAAACAAAACTTTGAATCAGGGGGTATATAACAATATGTTTAATGCTTCAAATCTTCCCAGCGGCATTTATATCTATAAATTAAGTATAGAAGGGCAGGCTGCACTTACGGGAAAGATGATGCTTATAAAATAATTATGATGTGAGGCTTATTTTTATTGGATAAATATGATGTCAAATATTAAAATAAGCTTCACACTTTTACAGGTTCTTAACTCGATTTTAATTGAAAGGGAAAAGATTGAAAAAAATATTTACGGTTGTAATATTATTCATTGTGATTTTCGATTTTGTTAGTTGTAAAAAGAGTCCTACAGAACCTGAAGTAAACACCAATCCTCCGGCAGAAGATGTTTGGAGCAGTTTTAGTTACCCGGCTTTTTCTTATACAGACCGGGATGCTAATGGTTCCGGAGCATATTTTGAAACTTATGTCGGTGATCCGGATACACTTATGAAATCACTTGCTCTGCAGGATTGCAGAGTGCTGTACCATGATCCCGGTGAAGCCCCCAAAATTAAACAAATAAGTTTGGTTGTTGATACACTTAATGGTGTGGCATATACAAACGGAATAGCCGTCTCTTCTGAAATGACTTTATTCAGCAGCAATTATTTAAGTTCGATTATGAGCAACCGCTCTAAATCAGCAGTAATTTCTGAAATTGAAGGAGTACTTGCGCATGAAGAAACACATATATGGCAGAAAAATGCAGATTACGGGTCAACGGATGGCTGGAGTGTAATAGAAGGCGAAGCTGATGCGGTGAGATATCTTACAGGACATGACAATATTAAAAGGCGCTCGCAGGGCGGCAAGTGGACAGACGGATACACAACAACAGGATTCTTTATTGTCTGGCTGCAGCAAAACAAAGATAAGGATTTCTTATATAAGCTTAACCAGTATGTCGGAACTCATTATGAGTTTAACTGGGACGTTGCATGTCAGCATATTTTGAATGAAGCTGTAGTTGATTTATGGAACGAATACCAGGCTGCGATAAACTGATAATTTATCTCAAGTTGACCGCTGGTAATGGTAAACCGTTAAAACGGTTAAAATTACATATTTGATTTAAGTCATGGGCTGCCAGGTAAAAATTTATGTTTTGTAACTGTTTCAACTTATAATTTATAGAACAGTTTTTGATGACAAGAATTAACTGTCCATCTTAAATATTAGAAAGAAAGATTATGAGAATAAAAATCTTTACAACATTTATAACTCTGTTTGCGATTGGGTTATTTATAATAAATAATCACACTCAGGCTCAAGGCAGGGAAGATAATCTTGTTGATTATATTAAGCCCGTAATAGGAACGCAGGGAGAAGGGAATGTATTCCCCGGCCCCGTTGCGCCGCATGGCATGGTACAGTTAGGGCCGGATACGGACAAAAGAAGCTGGGAAACAGCATCCGGGTATGAATATGGCGACAGTGTAATAATCGGTTTTAGCATGCAGCATTTAAGCGGAACCGGCATACCTGATTTGGGCGACTTCCTAATTATGCCTTCTATAGGGAAATTAAAATTTACTTCCGGTACAGTTGCACAAAAAATGCCTGACGGAGAAACACACTTTTATCAGAACCCGGATTCAGGTTACTGCACGCCTTACTTTCACAAAGATGAAATTATTAAAGCAGGTTACTACTCTGTAAGGCTCCCTGAACATAACGTGCTGGTAGAACTTGCTGCAACCGAAAGAGCAGGGATTTTGAAGTTTACGTTTCCTAAGTCGGACAGCGCAAATATTATGATGGATCTTGCTCATGTACTACAGTGGAAAGTAGTATGGTCAAATATCAGGTGCGAAAATAAAACGTTAATTACCGGTTTCCATCTTGTTAACGGATGGGCGAAAGAAAGATACCTCTATTTTGCAGCTAAGTATTCACGCCCTTATGATGATTTCGGTATAATATCCGGCGGTAAATTATCCTATTATAATACTTACCGGTTCAGAAGCCGTTATGAAAGCGCAGGTGCAAACTTACAGTACTATACCCGTTACTCTACAAAAGATAATGAAGTAATTATGGTTAAAATCGGAATCTCAGGCGTAAGCACAGCAAATGCGCTTAAAAACCTTGATGCTGAAATACCCGGATGGGATTTTGACAAAGTTGTTAAAGACACGCGCGCAAAGTGGAATGCGGAAATGCAGAAAATCCAGATAGAGGGAAGCAAAGATGAAAAAGAAACTTTTTATACATCTTTGTATCATGCCTTGCTGGTTCCGAACATATATGAGGATGTGAACGGCGAGTACAGGGGCTTTGATCAGAATATACATCAGGCTAAAGGATTTAATAATTACGCAATATTCTCACTGTGGGATACTTACCGCGCAGAGCATCCATTGTTTACTCTTATACAACCGAAGAGGGATGCAGATATGATAAACTCCATGCTGGCGCACTATGACCAGAGTGTTGATCATCTATTGCCGGTTTGGTCTTTAAACAATAATGAAACGTGGTGCATGATAGGTTATCATTCTGTCCCGGTAATTGCAGATGCAATTATGAAGGGAGTTAAGGGGTTTGACTACCAGCGTGCATACCTTGCTGCAAAAACTACTGCTATGAATCCTGATTATGACGCTGTAAAAGAATATTCGGAAATCGGGTATGTACCTTTTAATCATGAAAACGAATCGGTATCAAAAACTTTGGAATATGCTTTTGACGATTACTGTATTGCGCAAATGGCAAAAAAACTTGGAAAGAAAGATGACTATAATATATTTATGAAAAGGGCAATGTCTTATAAAAACCTTTTTGATCCTTCTTCAAAGTTAATGCGCGGTAAAGATTCTAACGGAAACTGGCGCGAACCTTTTGATCCGCATGGATACATTGATGATATGAGCAAACGCGACATTACAGAAGGGACTAACTGGCAATACACATGGTATGTTCCGCAGGACGTGCAGGGCTTAATCAATTTAATGGGAGGCAAGGAGTATTTTGCTGCAAAGCTTGATACTTTGTTCTTGGAGAAGAAATCTGAAGATATTGCCCAGGGAACAAGCGATATACTCGGGCGTATAGGCGAATACTGGCACGGGAATGAACCTTCTCACCACATAGCATTCCTTTATGATTACGCCGGGCAGCCGTGGAAGACACAGGAATTGGTAAGAAGAATAGTAACCTCATTTTACGGTAATAAATCAAATTCCTTGTGCGGAAATGATGACTGCGGGCAGATGTCTGCGTGGTTCTTATTTAATACAATGGGATTCTATCCTGTTGCACCGGGCAGCAATTATTATGTTATAGGAACACCATGTGCAAAAAAAGTTACAATGAAACTTGGTAACGGTAAAACATTCACAACAATTGCAAAAAATTACTCTAAAGAAAACATTTACATTCAGTCTGTTACATTAAACGGTAAGAAATGGAATAAAACATTTATACCTAATGATGCAGTAGCAGGCGGCGGCGAATTAGTATTTGTTTTGGGTGATAAGCCGAATAAGAGCTGGGGTACTGCTGAAGACAGTATTCCGCCTTCGATTTCCGGCGTAAGTAAATAATTTAAATTCTTTGATTTTTTTTCATAGGCTCCTGCCTGTCTGGGGTTAAATGCTTCAGGCAGGCTTTTTATAAGACTTATAAAATAGATAATCCAATTATTGAAATATTATTAAAATAAAGGTTTCGAACATTGAAAAAAATAATACTACTATATTTTCTTTTGGCACTGCCTCTTAGTGCACAAATTTTACCAATAAAAGTTGCATGTATCGGCAATAGTATTACTATTGGTGCTGGTTTAGCCGATCCCACCAAAGCTTATCCTCAGCAGGCGGGCATATTGCTCGGCAGCGGGTATGAAGTCCAAAATTTCGGTGTCAGCGGAAGAACAATGCTGAAAAAAGGGGACTATCCATATTGGAATGAGCCGCAATTTCAGGCTGCGCTGAACTTTAAGCCGCAAATATTAACTATCTGTCTTGGTACTAACGACAGCAAGCCATGGAACTGGATATACAAAAATGATTTCTTCAGCAATTATTCGGAAATGATAAGCGACTTTAGGAAAGACAACCCGAATCTTCAGGTATATGTTTGTTTCCCGCCTCCCGGATCTGCTAATGGTGCAGGTATTTCTGATTCTGTAATTCATTACCAGATTATTCCCATTATTGATTCTGTGAGAAAAACATCGAATACTTTCGTAATTGATTTTTATGACCAGATGATAAATGATCTGGCATATTTCCCTGATGGAATTCATCCGAATGTTACAGGGCATGCAATAATGGCGAATATAGTATATCATACTATCCTGAACAGCCCTGCTGGAATTATTAGGCAGTTCAGCCCCAAATCATATGTGTTTGAAAAAGGTGATTCAGTTACGTTGTACTGGCTAACGACTAAGAACTCCAATTCAACAATTGACGGTAAAGGGATGAATGATACGGATTCTCTTACTGTATATCCAACCGGCACAACTACATACACTCTTATAACGAACGGAACAGTTAAAGATACTGCTAAAGTAACTCTGCAGTATGTGCATCCGGGAATAATAAAATCATTTACTGTTGATAATCCTATTTTGGATAAAGGATACCATGAATCCCGTATTTTAAAATGGGCAACATCAAACGGGTCAACTGTAAAACTAAACGGCGCAGATGTTAAACAAAATGATTCATTAGTCGTAAATCCGGATTCCACAACATCATATACTTTAATTACAAATGGTGATACCAGCAATACAAGTACTTTAACTATTAATGTTCTGGAAGCAAATACAATTAATAGAGCTTTACTTCATGTAGCTGCTGCTTCGCAATTTGTTAACGGATACCCTGCAGCTTTTGCAGTTGATGGCGATACTACAACATATTGGCAAAGCCAGGTTGCAAACCCCCAGTGGATTACGGTAGATATGAAAGATACTTATACAATTAACAGGGTTGTTGTTCATTGGGAAAAAGTATTTGCAACTTCTTTCCAATTGGCAGTAATTTCAGAAAAAGGCGATACAACTAAAATATATTCCACAACAAATGGTACGGGCGGGATAAATGATATAAGCGGACTGGAAGGTACCGGGAGGTATTTAAGTCTCCTTTGTACCGGCAGGAATTATCCGACTTTCGGGTACAGGTTAAAAGAGCTGGAAGCTTACGGCGTACCACCGGCAGCAGCTTTGGTAAGCAACAGAAATAATATTAAACCGGCAGCCTTTTCATTAGCCCAAAACTATCCAAACCCGTTTAATCCTTCGACAGTTATTAAATATAACCTTGCTGCGGGCAGTTTTGTAAAATTAAAAGTTTACGATATCCTTGGTAATGAAATAGCAACACTTGTAAACGAATTCCAAAACTCAGGTTCTCATTCAGTTTTATTTAATGCCCGGCAAACGGCTAATCATAACCAATTGTCAAGCGGCGTGTATTTCTACAGGATTTCTGCTGTAAGTAAATCTGGGCAGAATGAAAATTTTATTGATACTAAAAAGCTCATTCTAATGAAATAATTTTTTACCTGTTAACTATTATTTTTATTAGTTTATAAGCATAGTGTATATAAGCGTTTTTTATGAATAAAGGAAAGGGCAATAAATTGATTAATAAAACAAAAATTGTATTAAGCATAACTCTTTTATGCTTTATTACGTTGATTCCGAATATCTACTCTCAGAGGGCTAAAGAGCTTGCAGATTATGTGAATCCGTATATAGGTTCTATAAGCCCTAAAACAGATGGTACTTCTCCGGAAGTTTATCTGCCTCATGGTATGATAGAATTAGCGCCGCAGTTTACACCGGGAATAGGCGATGAATATCTTGCGAATAAAATATTTGATTTTTCACTCGGCGGCCTTTCAATTATGGCTACTACAGGCGACGTAAAAGCAGAGCGTGAAAAAGACGCCTCGGCATTTGATCATGATTTTGAAACTGCCTCACCGTATTATTATTCGGCGCTGCTTGAAGATTATGACACGCAGGCAGAATT
>JARLHB010000396.1 GCA_031292465.1 Ignavibacteriaceae bacterium | reverse complement strand
GAAGTGTGCATATTTCATTCCCAAGTATATCAAATACTTTTAAAGTAACGGGATAGCCTTTTGCCAATTGCCATTTTATTTCAGTTGATGGATTAAATGGATTTGGGTAATTCTGATTCAGTACAATATTATTTGAAGTTATACCAGGATTTTCTACAGATCCAAGGCTAGGTTTATATTTGGCGTACGCCCTCCAAATATCTTTCTTTCCGTTTTGTTCATGAATCCAGTAAACCGATAGGCAAACGTTACCTGTATTATTATCAACAAAGAAAGAGAACTGCGGAAGATAATCATCACCTTCGGCATTTGATATGTTCAATTTTGAATTCGAAAAATACTCCGACTCAATGATAATCTCTTTGTTATTTTTTAATGAATCAGAATCATATACAACAAAGTATGGTGATTTTACGGCAGACTTTTTAGTTATCATAGCAAACTCAAAACTCTCGGGATTTTCACAATTATATGAAGAGTTATCAGAAGTATTATTTTCAAATAACGGCGAGACTACCCTCCATATACCATTATCACTTGTTTGATATGATATCATATCGCTTAAACCGCCAAAACTTGGATTAATATTATTTCCGCCGTTTGATAATTTATAGCTACTCCATATCGTATCGGAATAACTAGAACGATATTTCTCTAAGATTTCTTTATTTCCGGCAGGTCCTTTTTCATAGGCAATACTAATGCCGCTAAAACCGTAGGATAATTTATACATTTTCGGATTTGAACAATCCGTGCTATCAAGTATTTTACTCACTGCATTTACAGAGTCCATAAACTTGTACAATATATTTCCGTTTTTTATCCATGCTATGTATACCGAATTCATTTCGGGATTAGTGTTATCATCTAATGAGTCAGTTATTGGAACAACATCTGATAATGATTTATTTACAAATTTTCTTGATAATATTTGCCAATGATTATTTATGTAAGACTGCCAGGCAATCCTGACGTCATTATAGTTTGAATTAGCTCCCCAGGCAATATTCGGATTTGTAATCTGTAATGTATCGGAATAAATCTGGATATTATTCCCGGAGTCAGGATTAGTCTGCCTTAAATATAATGTATATTTTGAATCCGAGTGATTAACCCAGCAGATATATGAAATTACATCAAGAGAAAATGAATTAAATAATACATCAACATCAGTATTATCACCCGGCAATGTTATAAATGGGACAGTTGTAAAAGTCTGAGAATAAGAAGGACTTAAAGATACAAGTACTACAAAAAGAATTAAACTTAAAAAATACCTTTTCATATAACCCCCGTTAAATGATTAGTATAATTTAAGAAATAATTAATTGAAATGTTACTGCTGATTATAATAAAGTCCCCCTTTAGCAAAGGGGGTGGCTGAGCGAAGCGAAGACGGGGGATTCGGCGTATGGCACAATAATGAAATTTCAGCTATGCTCATTCAGTGCATAGTGTAGCAAATCCCTCAGTCTCGGCGAGGCCGGCCGAGCCTCGACGGATCCCCTGACTTCGTCAGGGACTCCCTTTGCTAAAGGGAGACTTTTATTTAACCAAGACAAACTTTTTAATTTCAGTAATATCGCCTGCCGTTAGCTTGTAAAAATATACACCACCGGGTAATTTATCTACATTTTTAAAATCTAATTTTGCAGAATGTGCACCTGAATCCTGATAAGCATTTACAATAGTAGCTATTTCATATCCTTTTATTCATAAATTTTTAATGTTACATAAGAAGAACTTTTAAGAGAATATTTAATATCCGTAGTAGGACAAAAGGGTGTGGGATATTTCTGAATCAACTTAAACTCACGATATTTGAAGTAATCATACTTTGCTAAAGTATCTATATAATAGTTATCCAGTCTATTTTCTTTTATTTCATTATTCTCTTTGGTTATAAATTTTATTTTACCTACTCCTTTAGCAAACCATGTATTACAAATTCCGCTGTCACCACAAAACTGCTCTTGCCGGAAATTTATACAGTTATAAAAAACCCCAGCAAGAGTTTTAACGGTATCTTTTTTGCTAACAAGAATGATTTTCTTCCCATATGAATAATTAAATGTTGAAGGCAAATTCCAGCTGCTTCCACTGTCGGCTGTAAAATCGTAAAGTTTATAATCAGTACTATCATACGGATTAAAGACATAGATACGGTTATTATTTTCACGTATAAGATAATTCGGTCCCGGAATATTTTTCTCAATACTGAAATATAATGTGCCATTTATTCTGGTTGTGTCTCGGATTTTTCTGTATATGAATTATTTAAATAATTCCATTCATTCCCTAAGTTAATTGGATAGTATAAAGAGTCAGGCAATGCAAATAAACAGATTGAAAAAGAGATTATATTAATTATAATGAGCAGATAAATTTTCAGCACGGTCATTTTACTCCTCCCTCTATTTAAATTGAACGATAATCTATCCTTTATTAGTTTCCAAGTAAATATGGAATTATAAAAGCTATAAAATTATTTATTATCGCTCAAGTCTATTTGGGGGGAATATGAGATACTACCGAATGTTATTAAAATAGATATATTACATACTTCAGTTCCGCACCGGCAAAGTAGGCTGCGATAAAAGCGAAGAAAAGAAATTTTAGGAACGGCACAATATCAATAGTCTCTGTATTAAAAAAAAAGCCGCGGCAGGCGCGGCTTTTAATTTATTCTTCAAGTGTTGAAATATTTCCGGGATCCTGCCCGAGAGCTTTAGCCTTAAGTACGCGCCGCATTATTTTTCCGCTTCGTGTTTTCGGCAGCGAATCGACAAACTCAATACTTTCAGGTTTTGCAATCGGGCCGACTTCATGCCCTACATGCTGGCGAAGTTCTTCTGCCAGTTTATCGCTTTTCTCAAATCCTGTTTTAAGGATAACATATGTATAAATAGCATTCCCTTTCACTTCATGAGGCAGTCCAATTGCCGCAGCTTCTGCCACAGCAAGGTGACTGACGAGGGCGCTTTCAATCTCAGCGGTACCAAGCCTGTAACCTGAAACTTTAATAACATCATCCACCCTACCTATAATCCAAAAGTAGCCGTCTTCATCGCGGCGGGCGGAATCCCCCGTTAAATAGTAACCCGGGAACTTACTCCAATACTGCTGCACATAACGGTCGGGATCATTATACAGTGTTCTTATCATTGCAGGCCAGGGAGTTTTTATCACTAAAAATCCTTCTTCGTTTGCTTTAACCGGATTCCCATTCTCATCAAGGATATCCATCTTCACGCCAGGGAAAGGTTTGGTACCAGAACCGGGTTTTAACGGCATACAGGGCATAGGAGTAATCATAAACATACCCGTTTCCGTCTGCCACCAGGTATCCATTATAGGGCATTTCTCTTTTCCAATTACCCTGTGGTACCACCGCCAGGCTTCCGGATTAATAGGCTCCCCGACACTGCCTAATAATCTTAATGTAGAAAGGTCATGCCTGTTAGGCCATGCTTCACCAAAACGCATTAAACCTCTAATAGCTGTCGGCGCTGTATATAAAATATTAATACCGTATTTTTCAATCATCTGCCACCAGCGGTTGGGATACGGATGTGTAGGAGCGCCTTCATACATAAAAGAAGTGGCACCGTTTAATAACGGCCCATAAACTATATAGCT
>JARLHB010000395.1 GCA_031292465.1 Ignavibacteriaceae bacterium | reverse complement strand
GTCTCCGTTTACATTTAACACCCAATTCAATACGTGTGTCTGATCCCAATCTAAAGGAACAAGTGATTTAGTAGCTTCACTTTTACTCTGTGCATTATAAAATGCCTGTTTTGGATCGGAGCCGTTTCCTTCTGCTACCTGGTATGTGTAATCAATATTTGAAGAGATCATGCCTGCATTAAGTAAATCAAATGCAAGAGTAATTCCCCAAACACTGCCGTAATCATAATTTACATATTGGCCATATTGTACCTGGTCAAATGTTGCCCATAGTTTTGTACCTGCTAAGTTTCTAATATCTTTATAATAACAGGTTGCATCCAAAACTAACTGTGGAGAAAGTTTTTGCTGAATTCCAATTTCATAAGATGTTGTTTTTTGTGCTTCAAGATCTGCATTGCCTATAAAATATTCCCATGTACCTGCAACTTTAAAGCCCGGATTTTCATATAGTCTATTTAAAGAAGGCATCTGGAAAAATTCTCCAAATGAAGCATGTAAAGAACCTTCATCTGATATAGGAAAAGCAAGACCGATACGCGGGCTTATCTGTGCTTTAGGCTTAACAGCTTTATAAGCCTGATTATAAGATGCACCAAGTTCGTTCATCGGGTCTGCATAATTTGTAGGTACAACGCTTCTTGCATCAAAATAATCTACTCTTACGCCTGCATTAAGAATAACATCCTGCACTTCAACTTTATCCTGCACATAAGCAGCACCTTCAACCGGCTTATGATTGAAAGAATTATGGTCAAAAGCGCTTAGCGGATCTATCTGAAGCTGGAAGTTAGTTTGCGCATCATCCCTGATGGTATAATCTTCTTCCATTAACTGATCTTGTCTCAATTCAACGCCTAATTTAATAAGGTTGTTTTTGTTTACCTGGCTTGTAAGATCATATTTAACTGCTGAGGTAATACCTTTAGAATAATTAAATCCCTGGTCAACACCGCCGATATCAAATATGCCTGATGGTACACTTAAATTATAATGTATTTCAGCTAAATATCTTGGGTCAAACGGATCATCATATACTGAATTCCAACTCTTAGTAGAATAATACGATAACTTAAGTGTTTGGAATGTACTATTACTTATAATATGAGTAAGAGAAACAAGGTTATTATAACCTACGCTTCTATAAGTAGGCCTTTGATCAGGATTATATTTTTCTGCATGATTATAATTCTGCCATTTACTATAATCTGTATTTAAACTGTAAGTTAATTTTAGATTATCCGAAAGACTTGTAGTAATTTTTCCGGAAAAAGACATCGACCTTGAAGTATTCATAGCAACAATAGATCCATCACCGGTAGAGTCAATTGTCCAATAAGCCGGATTGGTATTAGAAAAGTCGCCGTTATCTTCAGGCCTGTGAACTCTTCTACCGAACAAATAGCCCTGCTGATCTGTAACTCTGGCAGAAGCAAAGAAATGAGTATTACTAAGAAATGGTACAGGCCCGCCTAAATTACCTTCAAAATATTTCTGGCCTAAACCTTTCTGTTTATTAATTTCATAGAACAAATCGGTATGAGAAGTAAGATATGCGCCAGCATAAGCATCAACCGAACCGGAAAGTTTATCACCGCCGTCTTTGGTAACAATATTTACAATACCAGACATTGCGCGGCCGTATTCAGCATTAAAAGTACCGCTGATAACTTCCCACTGTTGAACGTTGTTATTTTGAACGTCAACAGCAAGGCCACCACCAAACGGATTATCAACAGGCATACCGTCAACTATGTACTGGATTTCATCAGAACGCCCGCCTCTAAGGTGCATACCACCGCCGGCATCCTGAGTCATACCTACCTGTAGTTGTAAAATATCGCTGATACTTTCAACAGGTAATTTTTGAATATCATTTGTACTGATCTGCTGCGAAGTAGCAGTTAAGTCTTTAATAATTCCCTCTTTTTTTGCAGTTACAACAACTGTATTAGCCTGAACTCCTACAGCAGGTAAAGAAAAATCAAGGTGGGTAGTTCTATCAATATTAACCACAACTTCCTTTTCCAGAACGGTCTGATAACCGATATAAGAAGCCTTTAATGTATATGTACCGGGTGGAATATTAATAATGTAGAACGAACCGTCTAAATCGGCTGAAGCTCCAAAGCTTGTGTTAGCAATTATTATGTTTGCACCAACAAGGGGTTCGCCGGTTTTTGCATCTACAACTTTACCGGAAATCTTACCTGTCGTTCCGGACCATACTATTTGTTGTGTCAGCAAAATTATTAAGAGAGATAGGAGAATGGTAAATCGTTTCATCAATAATGTCTCTTCCTTATTTATTTTTAGTTGATCTTGAAATTAAATTCTGAAGTAAATAGAATTTTATTCTAAAATTAATTTATAATATCAACGGTAACCACGAAGAACTAAAATTTACACCTTACTGTGTATATTCATTCGTCAAAATTTTAGCATTATTATTAAATATTTTTCACTTGATGGGCTCTTTTCGGATATATAAAGACTCTTTGAATTGATTTTCTTTTCGTTTTCAATTTCCATTTAGTACTCTATATATTCCCTTTATTTTACAAATAATGATGCCCATTAATAAAAAAACTGTATCTATATACTGCTAATATTTTTCTTAATGTAGTTAGTTATAATCATTATTTTAAATACACGCGCCAATATTAAGGCAATTATTATATAATGTCAATATTATTTATAAATTAATTTTGTATTGTATATAAATAATCGGAAATTTGACAAAAGGAAATATTATTTGTATATATACAGTGTGATTTTATACATACTATAAATAAGTGGTGTTTATTTAAAAAACTTTACTAATTTTAATTGTCCTGTCCTTTTAATTATTTAAGAATATATACAGATGAGCAAAAAATTATATTTCTCTGCTTATGAAGTATCTTAATACATTAGATTATACTATAATCTTTTTGTACTTAATGATGCTGGTAACTATAGCGTCATACTTTAAAAAGAAAGCTTCATTAAGCCTTGAGGATTATTTTTTAGGAGCAAATAAGCTGCCGTGGTGGGCTATGGGAATTTCCGGCATGTCTTCTTATATAGATATGGCCGGGACAATGCTTATTGTTTCTTTTCTATATATACTTGGCCCAAGAGGTTTATATATTGAGTTCAGAGGCGGGGCAGTATTAGTTTTAACCTTCATGCTGTTGTGGTCTGGCAAGTGGCATTACCGTTCTAAATGTATGACTGGCGCAGAATGGATGGAATTCCGATTTGGTAATTCATGGGGAGGCCAGTTTGCAAGAATTATTTCTGCAGTAGCAGTTATAATAACCACCGTAGGGATGCTTGCATATTTAATTAAAGCTCTCGGTATGTTTATGGCAATGTTCTTCCCGTTCCCCCCTACTACCTGTGCTTTTATAATGATATTTATTGCAAGCCTGTACACCATTGTATCAGGATTTTACGGCGTCGTCTATACTGATCTTTTCCAGTCTGTTATTGTTATTTCAGCAATTATATTAATTTCATTTATTGCTATAGATAAGATGGCTGATATAGGAAGCATCTCTGCCCTGGCAGCCCGTGTTACAGGAAACCATGAATGGGTATACTCTTCTTTAAAATGGAAAGTTGATATGCCGCAGGGTTATTCGGCATATAAGGATCTTATGCTGCTTGCGTTTTTCTACTTCCTCCGTAATATGCTTATAGGGGTTTCAACTGCCGGAGCAGATCCAAAATATTTCGGTGCAAGAAACGAAAGAGAATGCGGTACGTCAAGTTTTTTGTGGACGTCTTTAATGACTTTCAGATGGCCAATGATGATTGGGTTTGCTATCCTTGGGATAATATTAGTTAATAACTTCTTCCCCGATCAGTCCATGCTTCCGCAGGTAGCGTCTTATATTAAATTGAATGTTGCCAATATTAATAAAGAGAATTGGTCAAATTATATTTCAAGCATAATCAACCATCCGGAAAGTTATAGCGCTGATTTAATTAATGGGATAAAAAACAGTCTTCATAGTAATTGGCAGTCAAAGCTTGCACTGCTTAGTTATGACGGTAATATAAATCCGGAAAAAATAGTTCCTGCTGTTATCTTATATAATATACCTATTGGTGCAAGGGGATTTTTGCTAATTGCTTTTATTGCAGCGGCGTTTTCCTGCTTCAGTTCCAACGTTAATACTGCAACTGCATATTTTACAAAAGATATTTATCAACGTTATATACGTATAAGGGCACATAACAAAGAATTAATTTTTATTTCTTATATTTTTATTGTTTGCATGGTATTGGTAAGCTATGTGCTTGCATATAATTTTCACAGCATAACACAAATTTGGGGATGGCTGATAATGGGGCTTGGAGGCGGTTTGGCTATTCCGGCTATGTTAAAATTTTATTGGTGGCGTTACAATGGAGGCGGATTTGCAATTGGAACTTTAGTAGGAATTTTAACTGCCATTGTTGAAGTAAACTTGTTTCCCTTTTTGTCAGAATGGCAGCAGTTTGCACTTGTTTCCGTAGTAGCACTGATTGCTACTATTATAGGCACGCTGCTTACTGCACCGACAGATGAAAAAATTGCAACTAATTTTTATATGGTAACCAGGCCATTTGGTTTTTGGAAGCCTTATAAAAAGAAATTAGATCCGGCCGTAAGAAAAGCCATGGAAAAAGAACATAGAAATGACATTATTGCAGTACCTTTTACACTGGGCTGGCAAATTTCAATGTTCCTTATGCCGATGCAATTAATTCTTCGGACATACCATGAATTTTTTATTACCCTATCTGTTTTTCTTTGCGGTATTACCGGCATGTATTTTTTCTGGTACAGGCATTTACCGCCTAAATTGCAGCCGCTTCCTGTGATTTTAGAAGAAGGTAAGAAGGTAGAGAACTTAGTTTAATTTCAGTATATATCTAATATTAATAAATTTATACATAAAAATTTTAATTTATCTTGTAAGGGATTAACAAATGGAAAAAGAAAAAAGCTCTAAAAAATACGAAGTACTTAGAGATGAACTGCTGGATTATATCAAAAAGAATAATCTAAAACAGAACGATAAACTTCCCACCGTTAGAGAATTGATAAAAAACTCTGATTTTAGTTATGCAACTGTACACAGAACTTTAATCGAAATGGAAAACGACGGCTTTATAACCAGGCATCAGGGAAAAGGTTTGTATGTAAATAATGTAAAGTCAAAATCGGATGACAAACAGGTTGCATTAATAATTCCTAATCATTTTAGCAGCCACAAGATTTTTATTGATGTTTTAAACGGAGTGCGGGTAGCGCTTGAAAAAGCAAAGATTGGCCTGCTGATTTCCATCTCAAATATGAGCCATGAAAGAGAAAAAGAGACTATTGAAAAACTTATATCAAAACATATTGATGGTATTATAATATTTCTTGAAGACAATTATAGAAAAGACTACTCTCACATAGTTGAACTGAAAGAAAGGAATTTCCCATTTGTTTTAATTGACCGATTTATTCCTGAATTAGAGACCGACTATGTAGTTGTAAATAACGCAGACACAATGGTAAGGATATGTTCTTACTTAAAGTACAACCAGAAATGCGATAAAATAGTTTTCGTCCCTGAATATCAGGGTTCCAATTCTATTTCTTCATCTATAGAAAAAGTTGATGGATTTCGTCAGGCAATGAAAATGCTTTATGGTAATGATGAAGGTACAATCTTAAGTTTTGAAGAACTGGTTGAGGAACTAGAACCACTCTGTTCGGCTTATAAGAATGTTGGAATAAGCATGAATCATGATACAATGATTACAGAATTTTTCCAGTTTCTGAAGGATAAAAATAAAATTCTTCCGGCAAACTGCCATATTTTCGGATACAACAATAGTTTTGAAACTCCAATATACCCGACTGTAGAACAATTCAATGAACTTGTTGGTCAAAAAGCGGCTGAAATATTAATAGAAAAGATGAAAGATCCTTTGAAGAAACCTGTCCAGGTAAAAATTGAGCCTAAATTAATATTACCTGACGGAGAGGGCGGTTATTATATGGAGAATTAATTACTGTTTCTTTCTTTATTATAGAAACAGTAATTAATTAAAATTCTTTTATATTTTATCTGTACCTTTAATTATTGATTATGGGTAATAATTTAGATTGTTAAGTGCTTGTCGTTATTTATGCCGAATTTAGATTAGCGGCATAAACTTTAAGTTTGATAGAGACTGCTGTTCTGGATGATCTAATTATTACCTGGCACTTCCGGATGGAAAAGCGGGAACAATTGAGTTTATCTTCACAAAAGTACAACCGAATAAAAGCTACTGTGTCAATATCCGTTCACAAGTTCTTTTTTTTAATATTTTATTTCCAAGTATTAAAAATGCGCCTGCATACGATTGCAGGTTAAACTAAAAAATATTTTAAGTTGATTGGCGGATTATTAACCTTGTATTTAATTTAAGTTCCTTAGAATCTAACAGAATATCCTTGCCTGTAATTTGATCTATCAATAATTCTGCTGCCGCTTTACCCATTTCAAAAGCAGGCTGTTCAACAGTTGTAAGCGGCGGATCAACTAATTCGGTAATAGGATTATTTGAGAACCCCATAATTCCAACCTGACCGGGTATTTTTATCCCCTGCTCTTTCAGTCTTTTAAATGCACCTATTGCCACAGGATCATTTACGGCAAAAATTGCATCGGGTATTATATTATTCTTAAGCAGTTTATCCATACTCTCGTATCCGTCTCTTTCATGCATACCCCCCTCTATAATATTACCAGATGGGTTTATATTCTGTTCCAGCATTGCCTTTTCGTAGCCCATTCTTCTTCTTATACAAATTTCCAAAATACGTGGCCCTGCAAAATGAAAGATATTTTTATAACCTCTGGAAATAAGGTAATTCACCGCATTATACGAACTTTCAAAATCATCTATCACTACCCTGTAAACATCAAGATCTTCACAAACCCTGTCGAAAAAAACCATCTTTACTCCATTCTTCAGTAATTGAGCAAAATGCTCGCTGGTTTTTGTAGTTTGAGAGACGGAAATAATTATCCCCCCTACCCGGTTTAAGTACATAGAGTTTAAATTAATTTTTTCCCTGTTAAAATCTTCGTTGGACTGAGACATTACCACAGTATATCCTTTTTGATAGGCTACTTCTTCAATCCCGCTTATTGCATTGGCAAAAAAATCATGCCTTATCTCGGGGACAATTACTCCTATCTGGTTTGACTGCTGTGATTTTAAACTTCTTGCTACAATATTTGGCTTATATCCTAATTTTAAGGCAAGCTGATTTACTGTGGCTTTTGTATCATCATGTATATCTGGATGATCATTAAGCGCCCTGGATACTGTGGATACAGACAATCCCAATTTTGACGCTATGTCTTTTATTGTAATCGGTCTCATTACTTCCCGTTTATTATGAAAATTAATTTTGTTATGTAGAAATATAATAGATATTAAAGAAATAGTATTACTTTATTTATCTGAATTTGCTTCCCTCCTTCAAAAAAAATGGGCTCCAATTATAATGTTTATTATAACTGAGGCCCATCAAATTAAATAACTAAATTTTTACTTTTAGTATTATTCTTTTAAAGTGTTAAATATTTCTTTAATTAATCTTTAATCATGGATTCAAATACATAAACTCCCGAGCCAACCTTTACAGGCAGGTAACCATCTTTGAACTGTCCCTGTTCAGCACCTTTAAGGTTATTAATTGAAGAGCCTCTTTCTTTAATTGAATTTATGTTAATAGTCGGGATATAAATCACAGCGCTTGAATTTACCGGTATTGTAACATTCATAATTAACTTATCTCCATCAACTTTCCATGATGATATTATTTTGCCGTTCATGGAAATTAAAGATGCATCTGTAAATGATATTTTACCGGCTGGTATTTCCGGCTTAATAATAATACTCTTATATGCAGGGCCGTTTGATTGTATTCCCGCCATATTCTTAAACATCCACTCGCAGACAGAGCCAAAAGAATAATGGCTGAATGAATTCATACCGGCATCTTCAAAACCTTTACCTTTAGTAAAACTATTCCATCTTTCCCAGATGGTTGTTGCGCCATTCTCAATTTCGTAGCCCCAGGAGGGGTATTCTTTATTCAATAACAACTTATATGCGGTTCCAGAGTAACCTGTTTCTGATAGTGCTGGAAGCAAGGGCTTAACTCCAAGGAAACCAGTTTTAAGATAATTATTGTTTTCCTCAAGCAACTGATTAAGATATTTACCTGCAACAGGTATAAGGCTGTCCGGAAGCATTTTCATATATATTGCATTTGCATATGCAGTCTGTGTATGTGCCGTAAATCCGCGTTTTCCATCAACATAACCATCGCCATTACCGTAACTAAGAGAATCGCAGGTAAATTTACCGTCTGCAGAAACATAATGCTTAAGGAAAGCACCTTTAACTTTACTAAATACATCTGCATAATATTTTGAATCTTCTTCTTTATTTATAGCTTTTGCCATTTCCGACATCAAAGAAGCACAATAGCCGTAGTACATAGTAGCAATCATATCCGGTGGAGTTTTTGTTCCAATGGAAAGCCAGTCTCCATAACCGCCTTTGGGATGAAGGTCGTCAAAAGAACGTTCTTTAAAGAAAAATTGCCCGCCGCTTCTTTCTTCTAAAAATTTCATAAATTTGGTCATATTAGGCCAGAATTTTTCAACTAATCTTGTATCGTTATAAGCATTATATATGGTATAGGGGCAAATAATACCTACTTCCATCCAGCCAGGAGAAAAACTATCTGAGGTATTTAACCTGACATACG
>JARLHB010000394.1 GCA_031292465.1 Ignavibacteriaceae bacterium | reverse complement strand
ATGAGGATTTGGAAGCGAAGACATAACATTGGGTTATTTGTTATTGATTATTTGGGCCTTATTGAGATGGCAAGAAAATTTGAAGCCCGGAGATTAGAGATAAAACATTATTCCAGGGTATTAAAAAACCTTTGTAAAGAACTCAATACACCAATAATTGCAGTCTCACAAGCAAACGATAACGAAAAGACAGCGGAGAGCATAGATCCCCTGAGAGATTGTGATTTTGCTTTAAGATGCAGTAAACCTATTGAAGATGGTAGTAATGCGCAATTACAGACAGTCAATAATGAGAATTATAATTTTACCGAAGATGATTTTTTAGTAACGATTGAACGGTCCAGACATGGGAAGAATAAACAAAATTTTGTATGCGGTTATATTGATCATGATTTCAAAGAAAAAGATTTAAATAACTAAAATGGAACTCGATTTCCTTAAAGACATATCGGAAGAAAGTCTTAGAAAACTAGCTTTTTTGTTTCAGGCTGGTAAAGTTGAGCCGGAAAAAGCCGGAGTAACAATAGAAGATTTTAAACAAGAATATATCTCCCATATGAAAGAAAAGGGATATAGCAATGCATATATAACAAGCTCAGAATTTACCCTTAAAAAACTCTTTACATATTTTGGTACGGCCAAAGCCATAAAGGAGATTGATATTAGAAGCGCTGAGAAGTTTATATACTCATTACAAAAAAATGCGCCCAGGGGAGTGATAAACTATCTGAGGAATTTGAAAGTTATTTTCAGCCAGGCAGTTAAATGGGAATATATAACAGAAAATGTATTTAATAAAATAACCCTTCCAAAGAAACAAAAAACGAACCCGGAATTTATGGGACCAACAGAATTAGAATTGATCTGCAGTTTTATAACGATTCAGGCAATAAAGGACATTATTCTTTTCAGTTTCTACACAGGAGCTAGGTTAGGTGAAGCAATAAATATTACATGGCAGGATATAGATTTAACTGAAAGAAACATTCATATAGGAAGAAATTGCTTTACTAAATCCCGAAAAGAGAGGACGGTTCCAATATGCAATCCTTTATATGAAATTCTTACTAGGAGAAAAACAGAAACAAAAATAATTGAATTAGATGCAGCCTATGTCTTCAAGCAAAAAGATGGAGATCGGTATAAGCCTGATTTTGTATCGAAATCCTTTTGCAGAGCCCGCAGGAAAGCGAAACTCGGGGAGGGGATACATTTCCATACATGCCGGCACTCCTTTGCAAGTAACCTCGTGCAGAAAGGAGTTTCAATTTATACAGTAAAAGAGTTGCTAGGGCACTCTTCTGTAGTGATGACAGAAATATATTCTCATTTGCAAACAGAGGATTTACGAAAGGCCGTTAACCTTCTAAACCGATAAAAATAAATGGGTGTTTGATTCAGTATCAACAGGAAAGATATAAAACTGAACAAAAAATGGAACAAAACTGAATTATGATCATTGAATTGTACAGTAAAAGTTTAGAATTAGGCTTCATAAACCTGATCATAAGCAGATAATTAACAACGTTTAACGAAAATCCAAAATTCATACCATCCAAGATAAATTTTATAATTAAATAAGTCTGTAGTTAAAATAATTTTTTGCAAGGAAATAATATGAGCGTAAAAGAAACAACCATTGGTATAAGGATTTCTCGGGAGGAGAAGGAGAATATTAATAAGGAAGCTAAAAAATTTAAATTAAGTATTAGCGACTATTCCAGGAGAGTTTTACGAATCGGAACGGAAAAGAAAATAGTGAAGGAAGACTTTGTTTCCCATAAATAAGGGAAACAGCAAAATTGAATTAATAGGAAACGAAGGAAACAATCTTATATAGCACCTGAATGAAACACTTATTTAATTCAGAACATAGCTACCAGAACAAAGTAGAACCGAACAAGGCGAATGATAGAACAAACTATTAATGCTATAGAAGAACGGATACACAAAAAATCAACTTAAAAAGATATTTTTAGCAGAACAGACAGACATGAATATTAAATATAAGAAACTTACTGAGTCTCAATTATCCGATATAGTAGCAAAGATTAAAAATTGCATTCCATACCGGAATATATCTCAGGAGTATGGAATTAGTCTCAGCACAATTTATAAAATCAAATATGAATATTTGGGCAGATCCACCCTGAAGCCAAGAATTTCTATTGGTTCAAAAGAAGAACATGAGATTATTGAATTAATTAATACCCATGTCTCGTATCGCGATATCTGTAAAAGGTATAATATTCCTAGTACAGCTACAATTTTTCGTATAAAGAATGGATATGTATCTAGTTTACTTCCAGGAATAAGGGCAGATAAAAGAATTGCAAGAATTAAAATTTTATTTGATTCACTTCCAAGTTCTGAAAAGAAAAATATCCTAAACATTCTTGAAAATAGTGTATCTGGAAATATAATCGTAAGGGATTGCCAGCAATGATTGAAGAAAAAAAATGCAACATAGCTCATTTAGTGCCAGAAGTAATACTTTATAATCCGAGTGATGTTTTTATTCACAACATTAGTGAATTTATACAGTCAATAGAGATTATTAAAGCAGTCGATACGCCAGTCTCAACAGCAGTTATTAAATTAAACCCAGCAAGAGATGGAGCGTTATCAAACGTAACTACCTCCCAGACGATTAACTTGCTTAAAAAATGGCTAAAATTAAATTCTATTATCTCAATAAAAATTGATAATAGAAGCAAGAAACATAATTTTCTAGGAAGAGTTGACCACGTATATGAGAGTACGACTGCTAATAATGGTAGCACAAGTAGGTCATTAGTTGTTAACTGTAGTCTATTGTTACCAAAACTATTATTAAGAGACAATATCATAAATAGTCCCTTTTTATATACGAACAAAAAGGTTAAAGATGTTTTAGGACCGAGAAGAACAGAATTTTTTGGCTGGATGAGGGGAGCCGTAAATGGGAAAAGTCCATTTGCGGGGACACCAGAGGAAGCAATCAAATGGATATTAGATAATTGTCCTGCCACAAATGCAGATATCGGGCTGAACTTCAACAAAAATATCGGAAGAAATCCCAGCGATATTCTCACTAATCCGTTCACTCCGAAATCATTTTTCCCAGGCGATAAGAAAGATTATAAAGGAAGCCCATTATTAGACTTCAAATTCTTAAAGGGAGAATTTCTATTCAATCCACAGCTTGCAACATACGCAGGGACAATACTGAATTATATTTATGCATGTTTAGATCAGGCATATTATGAATTATTCTTTGATACCACAACCGTGGAAGACGGATTGCCATACAATACTATGGTAATAAGGCCGAAGCCCTTTTCATTCAAGAATTACAGCCCCCAGGCGGATATGGGAGCAGTAAACGGCTGGATAAATTTTGAAGATTTGGAACAGATCACGGTTAATAGTTCTATGAGAATTCAGGAAGATTTGGGAATAAATGATTTTGAACTTAAAAACTTCTTCCAGGTTAATTTTGTAAATAGTTTAATAGCAAGTGCAAGTAATTATTTGGGAAAATTTGGTTTGCAATATCCTGTAATCAATCTAGCAAGCATAAAGAAATTTGGTCTCAGGGATCTAACAGTTACCAGTACCATGATCAACCTTGAAAAGATTATTAAGAAATTTAATGATCAGATGGAGGCTGGTACCCCGGAGAATATCGATCATTTAACTCAATCAGAGGGCTATGGGGAAGCCGGGGCATCTAGTACCCTATTGGGTTACTTGCTAGCGAAGAGAGAAAAAATAGTTGAGTGGTATGCATTCCCTTATTTTGAAAGTGGTCAGATAACTTTACCCGGCCATGCTGGTTTTGATGCACTAGGGAAAAGATTATT
>JARLHB010000393.1 GCA_031292465.1 Ignavibacteriaceae bacterium | reverse complement strand
GAATTTGAACTGGTTGAACCGAAACCAAAAATAGCATACGAGGCCTGCATAGAAGACAAAGAAGTCTGAAGATTTACATATTGCTGCCTTAGTGTCTGGCCTTCTTTATCGATTTCAGATTTTACGCTTGTAATCCGGTTGCTTAAATCAGTAATATCATTGTTGTAAATTTTCTTTGCTTTTGCCAGGTAACCGCCTGCTCCAAGATAAGGATTAACAGTATTGTAAAGCGTATTGGCTATTCCGCTGGAAGAATTAAAAATAGCCCCTACCTGATCAGCGTGATCGGTAAGCGCATTTTTAAGTTTTGTTTCATCAGAGATGCTAAGCCCGTTTGTAGTGTCAAAAGAAATCCCGATCTCAACTAAATTGTTCAAATTTCCGGCAGCAATTCCGGATACTTTCGAGTATGAGGTCGTAGTTAGTTTATACATAATCGACCTTGCATTAGAATCGCCGACAAACGTACCTCGTTCTGTCTCACTGCTAACGCTATTGGTCTGAATATTAGTATAAACCGCGTTAAATTTAGTTATGAAATCTTTAATGTCCGTTTCTATGGTGGCAACGTCATTAGAGACAGTAATATTTGCGGTCGTATCCGATGTCTGCATTTCAGCTTTAAGATTGAACGTTACACCTGTAGCAAGATCGCTAATACTATTAGAATTCCGTTGTATAGTCAAACTATTAAAGACAAGTTTTGCATTAAGACTATTACCCGTAGTAGTAGTATCCGAATAAATATATCCTGCGGTATTAGGCGACGTAGTTTGGCTGAACGTGTTACGTGTAGAACCAACATTCAACCCAAACGCGGTTAAAGCGGAAGAGCTATTTGTATCAGTCAGGTTTTCAATTCGATAATCAAGCCCGGTCTTTGCAGCGGTAAGCGATAATTGCGATGTAGTAGTCGTTGGTGAAAAGACCGAAGCAGTAACCATACCGGCTGCTGATTTTAGTTTTGTAACCCCAATTCCCAGGCTGGAAACAATATCATTTCCGCTGCTCGATGAAATAGAGACGTAATTTGCCTGGTCTTTAACCGTTAATTGAAGTTGTTCCTGTCCCGCACTCGGCGTATCTGTTAATTTTGCAACTGTAACCCCTGATACTTTAGCAGTAATATTTGTATATAATTCATTAAGAAGGTCATCATAAGTACCACCGCCATTTACAGTAATGTTTTGCGAGGTACCATTTAAATTTATAGTAAATGTGCTTGGCCCCCCGGTATACGCAGCAGTACCTGTTACAGCACTTGAAGTAACTGTTGCTTTATTCTGATTAATAGCGCTGGCAACTTTTTGCATTGCCGTTTTATTGGTTTCGCTGGAATCAAATGTTACAGCCACATGAGATGTATAAGTCCCGTCTGTTCCGCCTCCCGTTACAAGATCAAAAGTTTGGGTTCCTGTACCTCCTAAAGAACTGGAATCAGCCGAAGTTTTATCCTGCGAAATAAGCACATCACTTTTTGCAAGCTGATTAACCCGGATTTGATAACCGCTTGTTGAAGCTGCTGCGGTTGCAGTTGCTGTTACAAAGCTGTCGTCTGAAGACGTCGCGGTTTTAGAACCGAAAACATCCGACGTACCGGTTAATTTCAGCGTAGTTAAGCTGGATTTAAAATCTGTTAATTTGGTTGAAAGGGCATCGTATGCACTTGTAAGATTTGAGTATTGTTTTTGCTTGTTCTCTAGAGGTGTAACCCTGCTGGTAGTTTCGGATGCAGTAAACTGTGTTACCATTGTATCAATTTGCTGGCCAATTGAACTAGTATAAGTTCCGCTGGAACTTGATGAACTAGTTGAACTGGTCGAACCTACTGAACTGGTATCTGACATTTTATCACCCTAATTTACTAAACGCTTCAATCCAGGAATTTCTTAATCCTGTTAAAATCTCAAGAACTATATTATAGTTTTTCTTTCTCATTTCATTCTGGCAATATTGATATAGTTTCAATAGGCCTATCGATATTTCTTTTACATCTTCCCCGTCATATCTAAGTGCATTAATTAATTGCTGAAGAGCAGAATTTGTTCTGTAAAGATCATGTTTTTGGCAATTAACAATAGCGAAGTCATATATTTTTATAAGCAATTGCTGCGGATTGGCTTCCAATATTTCTTTTACGAAGTACGGGTTTAGCTTGCTATTCTTATTGTTATTAAATTTTGAACTATACATATTATTAAAGACTTATTTCTAAATTAAATATCTAATCCCCGGTTTTGCCGGGGATTAGAAGAGTAAATGTTATTTATTATTGGAATAATTTTAACAATTGCTGAGGAGCCGAGTTCAACTGTGAAAGCATCGAAGTAGAGATCTGTGATGCAATCTGTCCCTGTGTTGAAGCAAGTTGTTCTTTAGCTGTGTCAGTACCCTGTAAACTATCTACAGTTGACTGAGCATTTGTCATAGCTGAAGTAAGATAATCTGATTTTACATTAAGTCTTTGTGTAAAGTTACCTATGCTGCCTAATGCGTTCTGAACTGCAGTCTGAAGGCCGCTTATATCAATTGAAGTAATGTTTGATGCAGTTGCACCGGTACCACTGATAGAAGCAAGATTAAGTGTGCTTAATGTACCGAAATTGATTGTCGTACTTTCAGTTGTACCAGTTTTAAATACAAAGTTTGCACCGGATGGTACAGTACTTCCGCTTAATAATGCGGTAGAGTTAAACTGAGTATTTGTCATAATAGAGCTAATTTCGTTCCCAAGAGAGTTAATATCATTAGAAAGAGATGTTAAGTCTGCTGTAGGATCAGATGATGCAGAAACTTTTCCTGCAATCTGGGTCAAAAGATCATTAACACTTGTCAAAGCTGATTCTGCCGTTGACAATAAGTTCTTTCCTGAATCTACGTTTGATGAAGCTGATTTCATCAAGGAAATTTTTGTCATAAGTTCTGAACTAACTCTGAATCCAGAAGTATCATCAGCTGCTGAATTGATACGTTTTCCTGAAGCAAGCTGTAATTGAGCTTTTTGAGTTGAGTTTGTTGTTGTTAACAACGCGTTGTAGGCCTGTGTTGCGCCTGAGTTACCATATACTGAGAATGCCATAATGAACCTCCATGTATTTTTATTTGCCGGGATTCCTTCCCGATCTGTTGATTATTTGTTGAGATTTTCATCTCTTAGTACATTATCGACAAGGTGGTCAAAAAAGTTTAGAGGTAAAATAAAAGTTTTTATTTGATGCTTAGTTTTTGCTCTATTAAATTAAGCCTGTCTATTACTGCAGGGATACCGGAATGTCTTTCTTTTGCAAGATTTATAAGAGAACTAATTTTTTGAAAATTATTTTTTTGCAGATATGTTGAAATGAGGTAGAACACTGTAGATGGATCACCGGGGTTAATTTCTAATGATTTTTCAAAAACTTTAATTGCTTCATCTATATTTTGAATACCGGCCAATGCCAATCCTAATTTATTTAATATTGTTGAATTTTCTAAAAATTTACCCGAGATTGCCCTTAAAATAGCAACCTTAGATTCCGGGACACTATAATGTTCCAGCATTGAAATATAAACATTTAAGTTACTATCGTTAACGCAGCCTAATAATTCAGTTATATTATCTTCTTTAATATTTTTATTATTTAATAAAACATCAAAATATTTCATCTCTTTGCTAATACCTGCATCGGCATTTGTCAGGCTTAATTTTTCAAACTCTTTATAGAAGAAATTAAACAACACTGAATTTTGAAGCGATACTGCAATATTCAGGCAGTGATACAGAATGTCTTTTTGAGAAAGTAATATAACCTGACTTGAAGCTGTATTCTCTTTCAATTGCTTCGAATTCTCTTCATATGCTTTCAGACAGAAAAATTCTGCTTCCTTAGTCCTGGATAGTTTAAGATATAATTTGGAAGCTACTAATAATGCCAATGGCTGCTTCGGATCGTTTTTTATACTTTTTTCAATCAACTCAAGCGCTTTATCCCATTCCTGCTTATCTGTTAAATCAATTGAAAGATATCTGTATGCAGTTGATTTATACTCCGGCTTTAACAATTGATCGCGTATTGCAATATTAAAATATTTAACTGCTTCCTGCGTGTTTTCTAAGATGCCGTATGTTTGTCCAAGCTGAAATGCATAATATGAAGAATTGTTCTTTTGATATTCTTTTAACAGTATATCTAAATTCCTTTTTGCTTTTAAAGCCAGGCCTTCTTTTGTAAGGTTATAACCAATGTGAAGAATTTCTATATTCGAGTTAGCAATCCTAATTTTATTTTGTTTTAATGAATACTCAATTTGCTCATGCACTGCCCCTTCAAACCTTAATGATTTATAATTTGGAAACAGCCTTACATACGACATTACAGAAGGCCTACCATTAATCTCATCAATCGAACAAACCTGGCAGTAGTAAGCTGTTTTGTCATTTCTGCCTGTAAGTTTCTTCAATAGGTTTACTGATTTAGAAGAGAGGCGTTCATCTGCATCCAGATAAAGTATCCAGTTCCCGGTGCAATGTTCTAATGAATAATTGCGGGCCGCTGAAAAATCATATATCCATTCAAAATGAAATATCTTTGCACCATACTCCTCTGCAATTTTTAAAGTGCTGTCTGTAGAACCGGTATCAACAAGAATAATTTCATCAACTATACCTTTTACCGATTCCAGGCAGTCCTTTAAATATTTCTCTTCATTTTTTACAATCATGCTTAAGGAAATCATACCAGCCCGACATTTTTGTTATTTAATAATAGCATTTTTTTTAACTCATTAGCAACCGTTGAAAATACTTCGCCCCATTCTCCGGGTTTTGATTGCCTGAATAATTTCATTGTCGGGTACCATGATGAATCTTGTTTGTTTAATAACCAGCGCCAGTCTGAGTGATAAGGCAGCAGCACCCAAACGGGCCTGCCAAGGGCGCCAGCTAAATGTGCTACAGAAGTATCAACAGAAATTACAAGATCCAGATTCTCAATAACCGCACTTGTATCAATAAATGGCACTGAATCAAAATTTTCAAAGCTTATAACTTGATATTTGGAATTAATTCTTTCTTCATAAGTAAGCTTTTCCTGTAAGGAATATAATTTTATTCCTTCCAGAGATGACAATTGTGAGAAATCACTTAATAAGCAGCTTCTGTCTTTCCCTGTTATATTTGCAGATGCTCCGGACCAAGCGATACCGATATTAAAATTCTGTCCTTTCTTAATCTTACCAGCCCACTCCTTAACTTTATCCTGATTGATCTTCAAATATGGTACTTCTGCCGGAATAGTTTTTAATGAAGTATTAAAATATAAAGGCAAACTTAATAATGATACATAATAATCATAATCAATATTACTTCTATTATAATTATTTTCAGGGACTAATTCATCAATTCCATCAACACATTTAAACAGTTCATATAATCTTGGCTTACACTCAAATATTACATATGCCCCGCTATTTTTTAACTTTTTTAAATATCTGACAAATTGAATCGAGTCTCCCAGCCCCTGTTCACTATAAACAAATACTTTTTTGTTATTAACAGGTTCGGTTTTAAGCTCAGGCCGGGTAAATATTATTTTTGCAGACTTGTCCCGTTTCTTTCTAATTTCATATTTAGCAAGGCCTTTTTGATAATTGCCTATCTGTAAATACAGGAGCGCTAAATTCCATTGAGCATTTAGATTTTCAGGATTATACAGGGTGGACTTTTCATAACACTCAAATGCTTTTCCAAAATCTCTTTTCTTTTCGGAAACTACGCCAAGGTTATAATAAGCGTTATCAAAATCGTTTTTAAAACTAATTGCCTTTTCATAACATTCAACAGATAAATCAAATTCGTTTATTTCGCGGTAAATATTTCCAAGGTTATAATATGCCAGATAAAGATCCTGTTTAATCTCAATAGATTTACGAAAAGAATCTATCGCCTCTTTTATTTTCCCCTGCTCATATAAAAGAATACCAAGATTGTAATGGCTTTCAAAAGATGACGGATTTATATGAAGTGCATTTTTATAATTTTCTTCAGCTTCTTTAAAGTTACCTGATTTTTTTTGGATAACTGCAAGTCCGGAGAAATATTCAGCTTTCGGAGGGAAGAGTTTAATTAATTCCTTAAAATGTTTTTCCGCTTCAAAATAATTTTTCTCATTATATTTTTTTGTTGCCAGCGAGAGATAATAATTTTCATCATTGGCTTCATGTAATTTTGAATAAACCTTATTACCGGCGGACTGTTCTTTTTCCATTTTAAAAGCCTGCACTATAGTCCGACAACTTTTAAAAGATTTATTGCAGTATCAGACCATGTAAAATTTTTCATCGACACGGCGGCATTATCGCCAATATTTTTTATAATATTCCTGTTATGATAAGCAGACTCAACTTTTGCAACAATTTCATCAATATTTGGTTCTTCCCAGTCAGCAGTTAAAACATTATTTGAATTATATAATTTAAATTCTTTCATTTCTTTAAGCATAATAGAATTATTTTCGGTCAATACATCTTTATGCCCCGTATTAAATGATGCTACAACCGGCCTGCCGCAAGCCATATATTCCATCATCACCAAATTAGTGCCGCCCTCACAGCGATTTGGGAAAAGGCCCAAATCTGATTTCAAATAAACATCGCGCAGCTTTTGATTTGGGACTAATGGCAGTGTAAAAACACGTTTGGTATCCAGCCCCGTAGTTATACATAAATTATGTATAAATTCTTCCCACGTACGGCCGTTTTCTTCATACTTTATATACCTGGAATTTACCATTGGCTGCATAGTTTCCGGCCACGCGTTATACCAGGCATTTATAAGTACAATATCTCTATATTTTTTTTGAAGTATTGAGACAGCCTTAAGCACCATATCCTGGCCTTTTCGCAGCTCAAACTTTCCGCCGGAAAATATTACAAACAAATTATTATTACGCGGCTTGTCTTCGGGATAAAATACTTTCGGATCAATGCCCTGGATAAGCAGATCAGCATTTTTAATTCCTGCATCAATAAGCTTCTGATAGTTCCATGTAGAGGCAGTAACAATTTTATCATAATTCCGGGAATTAGTAACAGACATTGCATGTAATTCATTTTCGAAAACGGTATATCCGTAATTCTCTTTGCCTCTTGCATCATATAACGGATTAAAATCAAGATCTCGCAGCAACTGAAAGACCTTGGAATCTGAAATCTCTGCTGCCGGAATTGCAGAATTTTCATCCAGATTTTTGACTACGTACTTATTCGAGACTTCCTGTTTAATATATTTGTTCACTACGCCCCAGCCGTAATCTCCTGTACCCGATAATCCTAATATCAATTGTTCCTTACTGTTATCTGGTACATTTACACTTTTTCCCTGGGACGGAAACTTCAATGAAATATCTTTCCGGCCTGTCGCAACAAGTTCTCTTAATTCTGTTTCAATTTCCTTCATAACTGTTTTCCAATTACCTTCCTCATTCTGCCTGAATAATTTCATAGTTGGATACCATGGCGAATCCTTACGGTCCAGCATCCAGCGCCAATCAGGAAAAAAAGGAAGAAGAAGCCATGTTCTTTTGCCCATAGCGCCTGCAAGGTGTGCAACTGATGTGTCAATTGTAATTACAAGGTCTAAATTTTCTATAGCCGCAGCGGTATCCATAAATGTATCAAGATATTCATTTAGTACCGTTATTGGGAAATTGCATTCTTCAAGCTGATCCAGAGGTCCCCCCTTTTGGAGAGAATAAAATTTTATATTTGGAACTGAAAGAAGAGCTTTAAAATTCTCAAGTCTGCATGACCTGTTACTATCTCCTGTATGAACAGGGTTACCACCCCATACGATACCGATTTTATATTCTTTGCTATTCCCTATAATACCAGCCATCTTTTTTGAATATGAAGAGTCAGCATAAATATATGGAACTTCTGAAGGTATATTATTTATTGTTGTGTTAAAAAATTGCGGTAAACTAAGAAGCGGAATTTGGTAATCATACTCAATAGGCGGTTCTTTAATTCTATCCCGCCCAATCATTTTCCTACCGACGGTATGTTCCCGGAACAGGCCCAGAAGCATTTTATTGCACTCGAATATTACAATTGCACCAAGCTTTTGTAACATTGGAATATACCGGACAAATTGGATTGTATCACCAAGGCCCTGTTCATCATATACTAATATTGTTTTCCCATTAACATCCATCCCGGACTTTAATTCCGGTCTTGAAAATTCTCTCGGAAAGAACTCCTTCCTTTTTTTTCTCCACCCGTACTCCGTCCATCCTTCATCATAATTACCTTTAATTAGTAAAGCGTGAGCTTTGTTATAATGAATTGCCGGATTTTCAGGTTCAAATTGCAATGCTATATCAAAATATTGGCTTGCTTCATCAACCAAACTCTGCCCCATTTTTGATACGCCAATATTTGTAAAAACGACCGCTTTAGTTTCATTATTATTCGAGACTTTATCAAAATACAGTTTCGCCTTGTTCTCGTCACCTAATTGATTATATACATTCCCAATATTAATATATGCTGCTATATTTCCCGGGTTAAAAGCAACTGCGGATTCATAACATTGCAAAGCGGCTTTATACTGTTTAAGTTCCCGGTAACAACTGCCTAAATTAAAATGGGCTTCTTCATTTTTAGGGTCTTTTGTCAAAACGATTTTAAAATAATCTATTGCTTCCTTAAATTTATTAAGTTTGAAGAGAGCAATCCCGGTATTGAAACCGGCTAAATGTTCGTTGGGATTTAACTCAGCGGTCCGCTTAAACAAACCTATTGCGTCTTCAATAAACCCCTGTTGAAAGCAGCAGTTTCCAAGATTAAAAAGGAATTCGGGATTATCCGGCTCAAGTAAAATAGCTTTTCTATAATTCTTTTCTGCTAATTCATATTCATTCTTTTTAAAAAACAGATTTCCCCTGTTATTAAATAATTTACTGCTGTTCGGCTGGAGCAACAGCGCCTTGTTAAAATAATCTTCGGCACTGTCATAATCTTCCTGCGCCTGCAAAATAACGCCAAGGTTAATCAAAGCATCAAAATTTAGAGGATTTAGTTCAACTGCTCTTTTATAATGTTTCTTTGCTTCTTCATTCAGTTTAAAATGCTGGTAACAGAGCCCGAGATTATAATGCGCAGCAGGATGCGGTTCATATATGGATATGACCTTTTCAAGATAACCGGCTGCTTTACTATAATCACCCATATTTAATTTTATTACAGCGAGAAAATTCAGCACATCGCTATCGTTCTGGTCATCCTTTAAAAGGTCAAATAGAACATTTTGTGCAGCCCTGAAATCCTTCTGCTCAAATAATTCTTCCGCTAATTGATAATTATCTACAATTTCCATTTATATTCTTTTATATTGTACGGCGAAACGCTGTTTCGCCACTTATACTACCAGTTTACTTTAAATAAATTAATTTTACGTAACATGAATTAATAATACATATTGAATTTTTAATTAGATATTGACAGCTTTTAAATTATTAGCCTTATTATTATTACCGTTCATACCCAAAGCATCAAATGTATTTTGCAGGCCGGTTTTAGCAAAATTATTTTCCGGGTTATGCAGTAATGCAATTTCGAACATTTTTTTTGCATCGGGATATTTCTGGTCACGTAAATATATTTCTCCCAAAGTGGCGTGTGCCTGGGATGATAATGGATTCAGTTTTAATGCCCGTTCGGCAGCATTTTTAGCGCCGTCCATATCATATAATTCCAAATAATTGAATGCTATAAAGTTTTCTATACTCCCCAGTATTTCTTCCTGTTCTTTCCTCGCATCCAAAAGTCTGGTTATTGCATCATTATATTTTTTTTCTGAAAACAATTGCGTAGCTTCATCAAGCGGGCCCCATTTCTGAGCGGGTTCACTTGGAGCACTGGCCTCTGCTAAACTGCTATGATTAGGAGGAAGGTCTAATTTAACATTTATTTCCTCCAACGCATTGCGTGCACCTTCATGTCCTTCATTATATTGAACCGCCCACTCAATCATAGTTTTAGCATTTTCAAGCTGGCCTGTTGCATTAAAATACCGGCCAAGCCCCAGGCATGCTTCAGATGAAGAAGGATTAGCTTTTAATGCATTCTCAAAATCCAATCTGGCTTTTTCCAGATTATTAATCCCAAAAAATATAGTGCCCCTTAAGATGTATAAATCTTCAAGGCTAAAGTTATTTTCTTCATCAGGTGAAAAATTTAATTCAGCATCATTTAAAGTAGATAAAGCTAAATCGTATAATCCTTCTGTGTAATTATTATAAGCCTGAAGGAATAAATAATTAAAATTGCCCATAAATGCTCCGTTTTATTTAGTCATGTGTTGTTTTAAAAATCTGTTGTCTTCTATTTATTTTCATTAAGTAATACATTTTCAACTGAATTATTATGCTCCGATAATTTCGCCTTTATCCTGGCAAATCCGTTTAATGCTATGTTATTGTTAGGTTCTGCCATAAGCACACTTTCAAATAACCTGCCTGAGTCCTCTAATTTCCCTTCTGCGAAATTTATCTCCGCCAGGCCGAGGCTGGCATGTATTGATTTATTATTGTTTTTTAATACGTTTTGAAAATATCTCCGCGCCTTTATCAGGTTAGAGTTCTTTATATGCAGAACACCCATCATACAATAAAAATTTTCGATCAGGACTTTATCAATAATAATTTCATTATTAATCATGGGCTCAATTTTTCCCGATTCAATTATTATCTGATCAGGGCTAACTTTAGTTGATAATTTTATAAGCTCGACTATCCGGTTGTATAATTCTATTCCTTTTCCCCTTTTGTCTAATAATTTTGCAGCCTTATTGTAATACTCATCATTATTCTTTCCGTTTTTTATTGCCGACAGCTTTAATTTTATTCTTTCAATATCCTGTCCGGTCTGGACAAATGCATTAAAATATTTTTCCTGAACTGCATAATGTTCGTTATCGGTTAATAACTGATCTCTATGTTCAGCGCTCTTAGATGAATATAAGTAAAGCCCCAATTTCTCATTAATATGATAAAATCTGGCTGCATGGCTTATCCTTACCCAGAATTCATAATCACCCACAACCTTGAGGCTTTCATCAAAATATCCGAATCTATCGTGCAGACTTTTTTTCCACATTGGCTGCGGCCCTAAAAAACAGCCGAATAGAATTAAATCTGAATCAAAAGGGATCCAATTTGTTTCAGTTTTTGGTGTTGGAGATGCCCATGTATCATTTGGTGTTGTTGTATTATAAATATCAGCATAAACAACATCAGTGTCGGGGCTGCTTTCAAATACATTAAGCATTTTTTCCAAAGCATCAGGTTTATGCCTGTCATCAGTATTAGCATTTGTTACATACACGCCTTTCGCTGCCTTAATACCTCTGTTCCATGCCTGATAAATTGATTCTCTTTCAGTCTTTATATACGATATATCAGGATACTTTTTGATGTATCCTTTTACAATATCTTCTTCATTCTGATTTGAACCGGAATTTATTACAACTATTTCCAGTCCGCCTTTTGCATATAATGTCTGATTGACCAGATCATTAAGGCATCCTTCAATAAATTTTTCAGAATTATATGTAGATACTATAGCAGAGACTTTAATTTCTTTTGTATTTAATTGATTTATTGCGGTCTTTTTACTGATATTAAAAGAAACATTATGCGTCCCATTATTTCTTTTATCCTTTGTAAAATTATTTTCAGTTTTAATCGAATAATCAGGGTATACCGGTGATTTATTTTCAGAAATCCAATCAACAAAAGTATCAATTCTCTTTTCCAGAGTATGATACCTTAAAACTTCAGCATGTCCTTCTTCCGCAATATTTTTGAGATACTCAAAGTTTTTTGAAATTGAACTTACTTTTTCTATTAAGCCGGGAAGGTTTTGCGCATCAAAATAAATGAGGTGTTTACCGTCTTCAAATAAGGAATTGTTCAGCGGCCTGTTTTGCGGCTTGAACTGAAAGAGTATATTTCCACAAGCTAAAGCTTCAAATGTACGGACATTAAAACCGCCAAATACTCCCGGTGGATTAATTGCTGCCCTAAAAGAATTGTAATAATTTATTAGTTCACTTGTTGGAAGGAACTGGTCCACAACTGTACATAACTTAGCATCATCAAGAGCTTTAATTACAAGCCTTCTTATTACATATTCGCTCCAAAGCTTTCCCTTAAAAAACATAGAAGGCTGTCTTGCTTCAAGAGCGATAAAACTTGTGAATAATTTATCATCTACAAACTGAGGGAACCATACGGCTTTTTTATTCGATTTTTTATAAAGAGGTAAATCATTTTCATCTGCAACAAGATAATGGGTAAATACTCTTAATGCAGTATTCATCCTTGTACGGTAAATATCATATATAGAATCCGCCGTAGATTCATAAGAATAGCAGACTTTATCTTTTTTGTAGTTTGCCCATAGTTGTCTTTTTTCCTCAGAGTCATGAAGAAAATACAAATGATGGTCGCCGCCGAGAGCTAAAATTAAATCTGATCTGCCTCCTGTTTTTACATAATTAAAGAAATTTTGAGTATTTCTTTCATTTACATAAAATAAATTGTTAAGTAATCCGCGGTTGGTTAAAGCATGTATCCAGCCCTCTTTCAAATGCCATGAATGATTACTATTTGGAGGAACGATCAAGTCAATTTTTAATTTACTGCCCCTGCTTTCTATATAATTTAATTTATTTATTTTTTTATTATTAGCAGAGACTGATTTAGGTAATAGTTCCCGGCATACAGAAGTTACTTCATGCAGGGAGATATGTGTTAAACATTCAACTTCTTTTTTTGTGCACTTCCAATTACAGAAATAGCATTGCATCTTTTTATAAACAGCTCGGACATGCTTTGTATTGGGATAGGGGAAAAAGCGGCCGAAGTGCCCGCCGCCTAAAATTACTACTGTTGGTATTTTTACCGCAGCAGAAAAATGTGCAATACTTGTATCTGCGCCAATATAAATTTTTGCCTGCCTTAGGAATGCTGCGGTTTGCCATAATGAGAAATGTCCGGCAAGTAAAATCGGTTTTGATTTAACACGGCTTGTTATTTCGCCGCAGATTTCTAAGTCATCTACGCCGCCAAGTATGACAGCTTTTAAATTTAATGTCTCCTGCACATAGTCAACTAATGCGACATATTTTTCTGTACCCCAGTATTTAATCGAATTTCTTCCGCCTTTTGAACCGGGAAATATTATTGCATAATCTTCAATCTGATAATTTGATAAGAATTTGGAAATAAACTGGCTATCCTGTTCATTCTCCCACATTTCCGGGAGTTCATCTTTATCTAATTTTCCACCAAGTAATGAAATAATCTCCGCATTTCTGTAAAGCTCAAACTTATTTTTTTCATCGTCAACTTCAAGAAAGTAATTGTACCATTTATCAGTCACATCAACTATTGATTTGGAAATATTCGAAAGGTCGCCCCTGACGCCTATCTTAATTTCTGCATTCATAAATGCAACAACTTCTTCAGCCTGAAATTCCCTTGAAAACAGCGGATTTATTAACAAATCAAATTCTATTTCATGTAACTTTTCAAA
This sequence comes from Ignavibacteriaceae bacterium, assembly GCA_031292465.1. Taxonomy (GTDB): domain Bacteria; phylum Bacteroidota; class Ignavibacteria; order Ignavibacteriales; family Ignavibacteriaceae; genus FEN-1297. The sequence continues at coordinate 1,061 of JARLHB010000393.1, read as the reverse complement.
AACACTTTCCCTGTAAAATTTATTCGTCATCATTGATAAACGGTCAATATAAACCCGGGTATCAACGTAAGGGCATCTGTCTATAATTTCCTTCGTCTCCAGATAACAAACAAAAGCAATATTAGCCCCTGGAAAAAGATCCCTAATAACTTTTAATGAATTGGTAAAAAGCAGGCTGTCCCCAATAGCATCAAGTTTAACAATGGCCAGGGTATTAACCAGCTTATACTGTTCTTTAAGAATAGTTATTGCCTGAGATTCGTTTAATTCAAATTCCTGTTTAGAAAAAGTATTCTGTCTTTTTCTAAGAGCAGCAAGATTTTCCAATAGCTGTAATATTTTATTAGCCATATTTTTCTTCAATTATTAAATATTATTTTCACTCAAACAAACATTCCGCAATTGATATATATTATTTCGTTATTTACCGCTGGCTCAATCCCTTTACAAATATTTGTAAAGAATTTCTTCAAGCTATATTGCATTAAATCACGCAATATGGTTTAAGTTAATTTGCCAATTTCTTCAAATTACTTCAGTTATGGCTTTCTCAATAATTTCTTCGAGAACCCGCTTATTTTGAATGGCAGTTTTATTATTGCAGTCTTCATTTATAATTCCAATTAAAATGTTCATTGCATTTTCATAATGCTTATCTAACATTTCAATTACTGCCAGATTATTCTTTGCATCAATATTATTCTCTGAAATGTTTAGAGCACAATTCAACAGCCTTCTTGCTTTTGCAAGATCATTATTATTAATTGCATTTTCTGCATCACGTGCATAATCCTCATCTGATTTCAGCAAAATGCCCGGGTTCTTATCTGCGCTTCCATAACTAAAATGCCAGCTGCTGTTTTCAATTTTTGCAAGGCAGGTAACATTTTTATCGCTAACGTCTTCCACTACCGAGCCGTCGTTTACCCAGTCAAAATAATCTTTTAGGCAAACCGGATAATCAGTTTGTGCGTTAAGTTCTTTCCATTTATCCAATGCGCCGGAATAGCCGTAATAGATTTCCTTAAATTTAAGCTGCTCTTCAGTTGTGTAAGCATAAT
>JARLHB010000003.1 GCA_031292465.1 Ignavibacteriaceae bacterium | reverse complement strand
CCCAAGGATATAGAAAAGTATTATCCATCCAACTACTTGTCCTTTTCTTCTGGCAAAGAATCGCTTCTTAGGAAATATTTGCTTAAGAAGAGAGATAAATATGCAATGACAGGGAAAGGTCTAATAGGCAAGTTATTGTTTAACAGGTTTGATTATCCAGATTTCTACGCGTGGTTTTCGGGGGTAAATATAGACAAGAATGATTCCATTCTTGATATAGGCTGTGGTAACGGGCGATTATTATTAAAATTACAAAGAGCCGGGTTTAGAAAATTATTAGGGATTGATCCGTTTATTAAAGAAGAAATTGTCTATAATAAAAATCTTAGAATATTAAAAAAGAATTTATCTGACGTCCAAAATTTATCATTTGACTGGGTGATGCTTCATCATGTATTTGAGCATATGGAGAATCCACATGAAGCATTCGTATTATTAAAAAAAATTGTTAAAAAAAACGGGAATGTTCTAATTCGGATCCCATTAGTGGATAGTTATGTATGGCAAAAATATAAGACGGACTGGGTTCAACTTGACCCGCCTCGCCATTATTTTCTGCATTCTGTAAAAAGCATTAAATATTTAAGTGATAAATACGGTTTCAAGATTAATAAGATTATTTATGATTCAACATCGTTCCAAATTTGGGGAAGCGAACAATATAAAAGGCAAATTCCCTTAATGAGTAATAATTCTTTTTTTGTAAATCGTAATGCGTCTATTTTTAGCCGGGCAGATATGCAACTTTATAAAGAACAAACAAGAGAGTTAAATAAGAATAGGGAAGGCGACGCTGCCTGCTTCTATTTGCAGAATATGAATTAATGTAAGTTAAGACAGATAAAGCACGACTGAATTAATTGGTATCTTTTCCAATTCAATTCGGGCTGATTTTATAGCTAACGTTTTTTTGGCTAAGCTACAGGCATTAAAAAGATCGAGAATACCATTGCTGACTTAGTCTTCATGTTTATTTCTTTGTGACTAAATGACGATGTTGTGCCTTCTTACTTAGATTAAACTCTCCGACCAAGTTGTGTAATCTAAAAAGTGATTTTGTACTTAGGAACTTGTTAATAAATAACAACGGGCAGGCAGTTATAAGATTAGTTTTACTGCAGGTATTTTAGCAAGTTGAGCATATTTTTACCGGTTAACCGCAGGGAAATTTTCCAAAACAAATAAGTTAATCCTTCTCAAATAAGAGGGGAAAATAATATTGATAAATGTAATAATTATGGATTTATAAGGATATTGATAGCAATATTATATAGAAATCTTAGAAAAAAAACAATAAAGAGAAGATACTTTGTGAATTTTAAGAAATAGGGGATTTCTTAACCAAAATGAAATCATTCTGATTGAAATATTTTATACTTTGACTTCTCATTATACAGTCAAAATAAAGACAATAATTAGTATTAGTCCCATTTTAGTCATCTTTTAAATTTTATTATATAATTCTCTCAAAATTTTGTATTTTGATAGTCAAAATTTTACTAAAAGACCAAATCTTTGGACTTTAATATATATAAATAGATGTCTTAAAATAGTGTTGCAATAAAGATATTAAATATATTAATTTTAATTTCTTCAAATTAAATTATAGAAAGCTATATGGGAAATACTGATATTGAAATATCTGGGAATAGTAAACAAAATAAAAATCGGTTTGAAGATTTTCTTATTATTCTTGTTAAATATAGAAGAAGTATTATTATAAATGTTTTTATCGTTACTTTAGCTGCGATAATTATAAGTATTTTAATCCATAACAAATATACTGCTGTTACTTCGTTTATTTCTCCGAAACAAAAAGGCGGATTGTTTGGTCAGCTATCATCAGGCTTTTCCAGTACGATTCAAAATCTATCCAAAACTTTAGGAGGGAGGGTTGGTAGTATTTCGGATGAAGCATATAACTATCTTGCAATTCTTAAAAGCAGGTCAGCAGCTGAATCAGTAATTAATAAGTTTAATTTACGGGATGTATATGGCATAGATAAGACTAAACCATATGAGGATGTAATTAGTGAATTAGAAAATAATGTCGATTTTCACATTCAAGATGAAGGTAATATAACCGTCTCGGTAACGGATAAAAGCCCCGAAAGGGCGGCCGAAATGGCAAATTATTATGTGCAAATTTTGAATGAAATAAGTACAAATCTTGGTGTCGCTGAAGCCCATAATAATAGGGAATTTATTGAAGGAAGATTTCTTCAAATTAAAGCCGATGTTGTTAGCATTGAGGATAGTTTAGAATACTTCAATAAAAAGTATCATGTCCTGGATATGAAGGAGCAAATGAAAGCAGAAATAACTGCAGCTGCTGAATTAAAGACTCAAGTAGAAGAGGCAAAAATTCAGAGTGGTTTACTCAAAAATAGTTAAGGGAGCTGAAGTCCTTTGGTTCTGCAATGTGATTTTATAATCAATGAACTAGAGAATTGATTGGCAGAAATGAATTTTGGTATTGATGACAAACTAAAGTCATCGTTAAACCTTTTTATCCCCTTTGAAAAAATCCCCGAAACAGGGATAAAATATGTACGGCTTACAAGGGATTACGAAATTCAAACTAAATTGATGGAATTTATTTATCCAATTTTCGAACAGGCTAAAATACAAGAGCAAGAGGATATTCCTGCTGTTTTAGTTGTTGATAAAGCGGTACCCCCTGAAAAAAAGTCGGCCCCAAAACGTTTATTAATTGTGGCCGTTACTTTCTTCCTTTCATTCATATTTTCAGTTGGATATGTTATAGTAAAGGAATCTTACTTCTCATTAATGAAAGATGAAGATAGATAT
>JARLHB010000392.1 GCA_031292465.1 Ignavibacteriaceae bacterium | reverse complement strand
GGCGCTACAGGCGGCGTAATGGAAGCTGCTTTAAGGACGGTATATGAGCTTGTTACTGGCCGGGAAGTTCCTTTCAAAAACTTAGTAATAGAACCCTGCAGGGGCTTTGAGGGCGTAAAGCAGGCCTCTGTTAAATTAGAAAACTGCGTTGAAGAATATAAATTCCTTGAAGGCGTAGACCTTAAATTTGTAGTTGCACACGGAACTGCTAATGCAAAGAAGGTTATGGAGATGTTGCGGAACGGCGAACTGAATGACGTTCACTTTGTTGAGATTATGGCGTGCCCGGGCGGTTGTCTTGGCGGCGGCGGTCAGCCTATTCCAACAAATGTAGATATACGTACCCTCCGTGCAAAGGCGATTTATGAAGAAGAAGAATCTTTACCGATAAGAAAATCGCATGAGAATCCTTATATAAGTTATATTTATAAAAACTTCTTAAAAGAAGGCCCATGCGGAAAACTTTCTCATAAGCTTCTTCATACGCATTATGTAAAACGCGGTAAATTTATTTCTTAATATTGTAGGGCGGGCAGATTTGCCCGCCCACTGTTTTACTTATATATTTGAGTTGTTTTCAACTCCCTCCCGGCTAAAGCCGTACTCCCCCTGTTAGGGGGAGACTTTGGGAGTGATTAATATCCGAGGGAAACAGATGATACAACTGGTTCCGTTCTGGATAAATAGTTACGTTGAATACTGGAATACGATTCACAAGCGTAATCTGTGGCTGATAAAGCTCCGTTACGGCGCTGTTATTATGCTTGCTGTATTTTTAGTATCTGCAAGACAAATCCTTTCGCTCTCATTCAGCAGGGAGCAGGATACCGCATTAATAATTATAACCCTTTCTATTTTAATTTATAATCTGCTGCTTCATTACGGCAGGCAATTTGTAAAACAGGAATCAGGAAAGTTTAATCCGCTGCATTTTTCCCTTCTTCAAATGATACTTGATTTAACAGCGCTCGGATTGATAGTATATTATACCGGGAGCATAGAAACCCCGCTGTTTATGCTCTTTGTATTCCACATGATAATTGGCAGCCTAATACTTCCGGGGGCTGTAATTTATACAATTGCATGTGCCGTTATTTTACTTTTCAACCTGTTGATATTTTCAGAATATTTCAGGTTTATTCCGCATCATTCTGTAAACGGGCTGCTTGCTGTTCCGCTGTACACTAATATAAACTTTATAATAGCGTATGATGTGATCTTTTCATTTGTAATTATTGTAAGCGTACTGATTGCCAACAATATAGCCAGCCAGTTGTATAAAATAGAGCAGCAGCTTGTAGAATTGCTTGATAAATTAAAAGCCGCAGAAGAAGAAAAGCAGAAATATATAATCGGGATTGTTCATGAAATTAAAACACCCCTTGCTGCAGTACATTCTTATCTGGATATAGTTCTGGACAAAATACTCGGCCCGGTAAACAGCAGGATAGAAGAACGTTTGCAGCGTGCAAGAGTCCGTTCGGGCGAAGCCATACAAATGATAAATGACGTGTTGAAAATTTCTAAGCTTCGCCTTCTTGACGAGATGGCAAAAGAAGCAATAGAATTAAGCGATATAATAGTTCCGGTAATTAAAAAGCAGTCGGTAAACCTTAGGGCAAAGCATATTATGCTTAATTATTTTGACGGGCGCACAATTAAGAAACTGATTAAAGGAGATAAGCTTCTGTTGGAGATTGCATTTTCGAACTTAATTAGCAATGCAGTTAAATATGTAGGCAACAACGGCATGATAGAAGTTGATGTGCTTGATAATGAAAATTTTGTAGAAATAGAAGTATGCGATAACGGCATAGGCATACCGCAAAATGATTTAGGTAAAATCTTCAACGATTTTTTCAGGGCGTCTAATATTAAAGACAAAAGCTATGAGGGAACGGGGCTGGGGCTTTCCGTGGTTAAGCAGATAGTTGAAAGGCACGGCGGGAATATCTCTGTTGAAAGCCCGTCTAAATTAGCAACTGAAAATAAGCCGGGAGCCTCATTTAAGATAAAGTTGTTTTATGATGTGCATTAAAAATATATACGCTACCAAATGATGCCGATTATTTATAACATTCAATATTATCTTGATAATAATTACCGGCTTTGCTATGATGGTATAGTAAATTAGCGCTGATTTTTAATAAATACATCTTATGGGGAAAATCTTTATAGCCCCTTCAAATATTACTGGTTGGATTATTATAAAGGAACGTTGTGAAAAAAAATTTTCTTATTAAAATACTCATAGTTGCTTTTTGCTATATTGCACTTATTAATGCACAGTCAAAATTTAGTATCGGTCCGACAATTGGGGTTAATTTCAGTACATTAAAAATAAGGGATGCAACACAAATCGGACTAATTGCTCCCCAAAGCGGGATGTATGCAGGTATTTTTGTAAATTACAAATTTTCCAATTTATTAACGGTTCAGCCGGAATTAGCTTTTTCAATGAAAGGATCATCCGCGTCTTCAAATATGGATGGCCCTGTAACTTATGTTATGAACTATTTTGAAATTCCAGTTCTTGTAAAGTTCTATATTCCTATAAGCAATTCAGGAACAATCAAACCAAATTTTTATGCCGGGCCTTCGTTTGCGTTTAATACAGCCTCAAGAATTAAGAATGACTATGACTTTACATTAGCCGATAATTTTGCAAGGAAGTTTGATCTTGGATTAGTATTTGGAGGCGGAATAGGCATTTTAACAGGTAAGGGAGTTTTAGATATTTCTTTAAGGGATGACTTGGGAATGAATTCAATATACGAACCCGGAGAACCTGTAATTACCAATAATGTGTTTTCAATAATCGTAAACTATGGCTTTGATTTTTAAGTTAATACTGGCTTTACTTACTTTTTAAATACTTATCAAACCAAAATCTTCTTAACCTGTCAACTTCCTTCCTATGGCTCTTCAGAAAGTGGTCGCCGCCCTCAAATATTACAAGCCTGTAAGGGATGCTGCGTTCGTCCAGCCCCTTTGCTATTTCTATTGACTGCGTATGCTGGACGGCTTTGTCATTACCGCCGTGCATTAATAGGTAAGGAATATTTGGAAGTTTATCCGTAAAGTTTACTGCAGAGCGTTTATTACACTCCTTCTCAAAATCAGTTCCACCGATTAGCTTTTTAAAAGTATCAACCTTGTCTTCATTTATGGATAAGAACAGTTTTACATCTGAAATGGCCCCGCTCAGGATTGCACACTTAAAGCCGGGAACTTTAGACAGGGTAATATAAGTCATCATCCCGCCACGGCTCCAGCCTTCTATGCCCCAAATATTCTTATCTGCCTGCGGTATCTCTTCGGCTAAAGGAATAAGATTAATAATATCATTAACATCATTGCCGCCAAGCTGTTCCTGTCCTTCACTGCCTGCATTGCCCCTGTACTGCGAGGCAAAAACAACATAGCCCCAGCTTGCAAGCTGTCCGTATATGCCTCTTGCCGTAAAAGCATCAATAGCGCCCTCATCCATGCTGCCCCCGCGGTTCCATATTACGCATGGATATTTTTTTGAATCATCCTTTGGATAAGCGATGTATCCATTCACTTTTAATCCATCTGAAAGATATGTAATTGTTTCAACAACGGTTGTATCCAATACTTCGCTGCCCCAGCCGTTTTTTATCATTTTATTTTGCTGGTCGTTAAGCTGAATTATTTTTCTGTTTAAAATCATTTTATGATTATCATCCTTATCCTTTTTATTACAGCCTGTTAAAGTTACACGCAAATATACTTTAAATGACGTATTTCTTTTGTAATTTTCAATAGACAAAAAAATAGTTTAAAGAAAATCACACATGGCAAAGAAAAGCATTAATAAAATAAAAAAGAATACACCCGTTAATAAATCTGCAAAAGGTAAAACATATGTTAAAGTTGTAACTGCTATTTTAGTTGTTGTACTTGCAGCTTTTTTAATATTTTCCGAATTTTTCAAGAAAAATGAAAAGGATACCGATTACGTGTTTAGACAGGATGGCGTTTTAACTTTTACCGATTCTGCTAATGCTGTTAAAACAAAAGCGGATATACAAATAGCAGATAATGAATATGATGAAGAGCTCGGCCTGATGAACCGAAAACAGATGGACGAGAACAGGGGAATGCTGTTTATTTTCCCGGAATCACGCATTCAGACTTTTTGGATGAGAAACACCTTTATTCCGCTTGATATGATTTTTGTTGATTCTGCTAAAACGATTGTAACTATACAGAAAAATACAAAGATATTATCAGATCAGACATATTCTTCAAATGTTCCGGCTCAATATGTAATTGAAGTAAATGCAGGATACTGCAACAGGCATAATATAAAAACGGGAGATAACGTAAGCTGGGTTAGAACTCAATCAGACACAAATTGAATGATTGAGCAAGGGAGTTAATTCTTGCCGTATAATTCTTCTTCTACAATTTCGCAGATAATATGCGCAATAGTAATATGCCCTTCCTGAATTCTTTGTGTATTGCCGGAAGGGATAACAATTGGCATATCTACTAAAGATTTTAATTTGCCGCCGGAGCCTCCAAGAAAGCCGATAGTTTTAATGCCTTTTGATTTTGCCATATCAACTGCTTTTATAACATTGGGGGAATTGCCGCTTGTTGAAATTGCTATAAGCGCATCGCCAGTACTTCCAAGCCCCTGAACATTGCGCGCAAAAACATTTTCATATCCTATATCATTCCCGCCGGCAGTAAGGTTTGATGAGTCAGTGGTTAGTGCGATGGCTGCAAGAGCAGGGCGGTCAATCTTATGGCTTAACCTTATCATAAATTCGGTTGCAATATGCTGGCAGTCTGCAGCGCTTCCGCCATTGCCGCATAATAATAATTTCTTACCGTTTCTATATATATCGGTTATTATGTTCGCTGCAGAAATTATATCGGCAACACATTCCTGCTGAATTTTAATTTTAGTTTCAGAGCTTTCAGTTAACGAATCAATTGCAAATTTTTTCTTATCCAAGTTTCTTATCCGGGTAAAAGTATATATTAAAAATAGTATCCTTACACAGTCACAGTCGATTTATAATGTATTACATCTGCAAAATCTTTAATTAAACCCCAGTTACTTTCATTCTCAAAAAAGTTTCCTGTAACAATAATTTTAGCGCCGTTGTCAACTTTTTCTCTTGCAACCTGCGGGCTTTTAATTCCGCCGCCGACAATTACAGGTATATCGCAATAAGTGGAAACAGCCTTAACCATTTCGTTTGGAACAGGCTGAGACGCGCCGGAACCGGCTTCCAAATAGATAAGCTGCATACCCAGGTACTGGCCCGCCAAAGCTGTTGCAGCAGCAATTTCCGGCTTGTTTCTTGGAACCGGCAGGCTTCCGCTGATATATTCGGCTGTTGTCATGGAGCCGGATTCAACAATAATATAACCTGTAGATATCGGCTCAATATTTTTCTTCCTAATTATAGGGGCAGCTAAAACATGTTTGCCAATTAAATGTTCGGGGTTCCTTCCGCTTATTACCGATAGGAAAAGAATTGCATCTGCAGGACGGCAAACCTGGTTAACTTCACCGGGAAATATTATTACAGGCAGTTTTGTCGTCTTTTTTATTTTTTCAATGAATTCTTTAATATCTCCATCAATTATAAGGCTCCCGCCGACCAAAAAACCATCTACTCCGCTTTTTTCACAGTGTGTTATAAACGGATATAACTTTTCATCCGGTAATTTATCGGGATCCAATAAAATGAGGTAAGCTGCGCCCCTGGCAGCAATAATATTTAATAATTGTGTATATATCATAAAAAAATGAAGATGCTTTTGTGAATATATAAATTTTAGAATATAATAAAAAGGCGAAGATGCTTTTTGTGCCCTGAATCCACAAAATATAACTATATTTTAACATAATAGTAACTAATTTATAGCTTCAACTCTTCATGCTCAGAGAAATTCTGCCTCTGTCTATTTCTATTCCCACTATTGTAACATCTATTATATCGCCTACATTTATTATTTCAAGCGGATTTTTTACGTATTTATTAGCAATCTGCGAAATATGCAGCAATCCGTCCTGTTTAACGCCAATATCAACAAATGCACCGAAGTCAACCACATTTCTTACAGTTCCCTTTAATTTCATTCCTTCTTTAAGGTCTTCCATCTTAAGAACATCGCTTCTTAAAATTGGCTTTGGAATATCTTCACGCGGGTCTCTTCCGGGTTTTTCAAGGTTGTCTATTATGTCTATTAAAGTAGGTTCGCCTATTCCTATTTCTTCAGCTAATTTTTTAGTCCCTTTTTGTTTTATAAACAGTTTTATAAGCGCGCCTGAATCATTTACCTTAGCAACAGTCATATTAAGTGTTTTAAGTAATTTTTCTGTTGCGGTATATGATTCCGGGTGGATAAATGTATTATCCAGCGGGTTTTCTCCGTCTCTGATTTTTAAAAACCCTGCAGACTGTTCAAATGCTTTTTCTCCAAGCCCTGTTACTTCCAGCAGTTCTGAGCGTTTGTTAAATTTGCCGTTCTTTTCCCTGTGCTTAACAATATTTTCCGCCGTCCTTTTATTTAGTCCCGATACATAAGTAAGCAGTGAAGCTGAAGCGGTGTTTACATCCACACCCACAAAGTTTACGCAGCTTTCCACAACATTATCTAATTTATCTGCAAGCAGTTTCTGATCAACATCATGTTGGTAAAGCCCTACGCCGATTGATTTAGGATCTATCTTTACTAATTCGGCTAACGGGTCCAGCAGCCTTCTGCCAATTGAAATATTTCCGCGCTGGCTTGCTTCAAGGTCCGGGAATTCTTTTTTTGCAACTGCCGATGCAGAATAAACAGAAGCGCCTGCTTCGTTTACTATAATATATTTACAGTTAAGGCCGTTGTTTTTTATAAGTTCGGCAATAAAAAATTCTGTTTCCCGGCTGGCGGTTCCGTTTCCGATTGCAATTATTTCCACATCATATTTCTTTATAAGCTAAACAACCACTTTTTCAGCATCGGCAGTTTTATTCTGCGGCGGATGCGGATAAATAGTTGAGCCTTCAATATATTTTCCTGT
>JARLHB010000391.1 GCA_031292465.1 Ignavibacteriaceae bacterium | reverse complement strand
AGGGAACCAGTTGTGCCCGATTTCATGTGTTGTTACCATCCACATGCTTTTTCCTTTAGCGCGGTAACTGCAGAATATAATGCCCGGGTATTCCATCCCTCCAACAGGGCCGCAAACATTTACAGCGGCAGGGTATGGATATTGAAACCAGTCTATTGAATAAATTTCAACGCTTCTTTTCAAATATTCAGTAGATCTTGCCCATGCGCTGTCGCTGCCGAACTCTGCGGGATAAACGGACATTGCAATGGATTTTTTGCCGTCGGGAAGATTTATTTTTGCAGCGTCCCACACAAAAGCAGTAGAAGCAGCCCATGAAACATCACGGGTGTTTTGCATTTTGAAGTGCCATGTTTTCCTTTTTTTAGTAACAGTATTTTTTATATCTAAGGAATCTCTTATGATAACTGTTTTATCGCTTTGGCGGGCTGCATCAAGTTTTTTAATCTCTTTTTTACTTAACACTTCATTTGGATTTACAAGTTCTCCTGAACCAACGGCAATCATATTTGACGGTATGTTTACGGTATAATCAAAGTCGCCGTACTCAAGATAGAATTCGCCGGCACCGAGAAAAGGAAGGGAGTTCCATCCGGTTAAGTCGTCATAAACTTCCATACGCGGATACCATTGTGCAATTTCGTAAACCACGCCGTTTTTTGTATCCATATAGCCGCATCTTCCATAACCTTGCGGCGGAATTTTAAAAGAATAATTAATCTTAATTAAAAGTTTTCCGGTCCTCGCTGCTAAAGCTTTGGGAAGTTTTATTTGCAGGCGCGTATCTGAAATAAGATAATCTGCCTTATAATTTACTCCTTCCAACACAATGGAAACGGATTTAATATCAAATCCGCCTTTGAAGTATTTTCCGGCGGACTGCGGGGGTGAAGTTAGTGCGCTTTTTGAGCTATCCTGCAGGCTGTTCTGCTCTAATTGAAGCCATACGAATGAAAGATTATCAGGGCTGTTATTAGTATATGTAATTTCTTCACTGCCTTCAATTGTACTGTTAGTCTCGTTTAATTTGGCGTCAATTTTATAATCTGTGCGGTTTTGCCAGTAACCCGGCCCCGGCTGGCCGCTTCCGCTTCTGTAATAATTGCCCGGATGAGTATCAAACAGCGGATCAAAAGCTTTTTGCGGATTGTATGTATTATTTTCCTGCGGAAATACTGTTATTGTACAAATAAATTGGAGTATAAGTAAGAAATAATATTTATTCATGCGCGTTAAAAATTAATTTATTTTTTTTGTAAAAATTTGAATTCCAGATTATTAAAATTTATAATAAAATCAAAGAGTTTTATTTGCGAATGGCTTATGAATATGATGAGATATGTTTTTCTGCATTATTACAAATATTTAAATCTGGTGCCAATGCAGATTCCCTCCCCCGATAAATCGGGTACTCCCCTTATTAAGGGGAGACTTTTGAAAAAGTCATCCTTTTAAATGTTTGCTTGCCAAATAAATAATAATTAACTTTTACCATCATAAAGAAGGGCCACTATAATTCAAATATGCGGGAACGATGTAAAACATAAGCAGACAATAATTAAATAAATTGCAAATCAGAATTCCAGAATATAATTTGTTAATTATAAGTTATTGTTTTTTTTATGAGGGGCATAAAATGAAACTTAAAAATGGCTATTTAATATTCTTCCTGCTGCTTTTAATCCCTTTATGCGGTTGTAAGGATGATAAAATTACATCTCCCCAGAGTAATGCCGATGTAGTTGTAAAATTATCCGGCACAGATTATAATCAAAACAGCTTCAAAACTCTTTTCCCTGACACCGCATCGCTTAAAAATATAAGCACTGCATATTCAAATAACTATTCCGAAGAAAGAAAGACTGAGTTATTAAGCAATATGAAAATTAAAGTAAAAGTATTAGGCGAAGATGTAACTGTTATTGAAAAAATATTAGCACGCGCAGGCTGTAATATGTCAGGCGTGTATATTTTGCCTACTTATGCGGAAAAAGCTAAATATAATGGTAAAGACGCCTGGCTTGTGCAATTCACATACGGGTTAAGTTCTCCTGATTTCGGGCATTTCAAATGTTTTGCTCTATCAATACCTGATCTTGACACATTGGACTATGTTGGTTGTAAATGAGATATTATAAAAGATTAATGTGTATTTATCAAATTAAGCTTTTGCAGGACGGCACAAAAATTCTTGCCCTTTATAAGTTTGAATTACTATCAATTTTGTAGTTAAAAAAATAATTATATAGAACAGTGATCTTATTAGTTTACTCAAAATATTTTAATAAGTATCTTCTTTGAATATGGAAGTGAACGAAAATGAAAAATAAAATTATTCTTATCATAATATTTGGTATGTTAATTATAACAGGCATTTGTTGTAAAGAACAAACGGGGGAAGCTTACTTTCAGCATAACCAAAATCCTTATTTCCCAATTAACATTGGTAATATTTGGAAATATACCGGATTGGCGATTCCGGGAGACACACTTGTGGTTCAAGTTACAGGTTATAAAAAAATCGCTGATAAATGGTACGCAGCATTTGAACGTCGGTTGTATAGAAAAGGGCAGGAAAAAGGAAAGGCAGATGCAGAATATTGGACATATGGGAATGATGGAGAGATAATACACTTAGATAATGAAACGTATGATAGAGGGGTTAAAGTTGAAACTACAACGCGTTATAATACAGAAAGTAAAATCGGAGAAGAAACGATAGTGAAATATAGTGACCCTGTTAAACTTATAGCGAAGAATGATACAATATCGATATATGTTGTACATTTCCATGATTGCCTGAAATATCGTGAGGGGAGATTATACAAATATCTTGTAAAAGGAATTGGAGTTGTAAACGATGGTTCTTATATGCTTTATGAATACAAAATCAATAATGGAAAGACAATATTCTTAAATCCAAAACTTGGGAATTTGGTCCCCATGAAATTTGGTATAGAATGAAAAATGATTTCTGGGTTAGTACATGATAATCATATAGGGCTTTTAAAAATATCTTAATAGGTAAGTAATTAAGACAAAGCCAGCGTAACCAATATATTACTTTGTCATAAATATTAGTTACAAATACTTAATTAAATATACTCTTCATCTTATTAAAATAATCGGTAAAATTAATTTTACAAATAAAATTTGTGGTAGTACGCTGTAGTTAAGAGAATTAATCCTCATTAAAAATGATTTTTTTTTATCCAACACCAGGTTGTTCGTAACTCCTTATCAAACTTTAATTTAACTTATTATTTAACCGGCCGTCCAGTGCAAAAATTGAGTACTGCTGTATTCAAGGTACTTGACAAATAAAAAATCTTGTTTTAAGTTTGCTCCAAGTTAAACGTTTAACTAATTATGACAAATTATACAATTAAAGACGTAGCAAAAATGGCAAATGTATCAATTGCCACTGTTTCACTGGTAATCCACGATCATAAAAGGATTTCACCGGAGACAAAGCATAAGGTACAGCAGGCTATTGAAAAACTGAATTACCATCCTTCACGTTCTGCAAGAGGGCTTGTTTCAAGAAAAACCGGAAACGTGGGATTCATTCTTACCAACGACCACTTTTTACGTACAGAGCCTTTTTATACCCAGATTTTTATGGGTACAGAGTTCGAAGCAAGGGACCATGAATTATATGTACTGCTTGCAACCGTGGACTCTGATTTCGGTGAGAATGCTTCGTTACCGCGTTTTATACTGGATAAAAATATAGACGGGATGATAATTGCCGGTAAAGTTCCGCAGCGTTTAATTGATAAGATGAGAAAATACGATCTTCCTATTGTGTTTGTTGACTATTTAGCCCCCGATAAAAAGAATTCAGTAGTTGCAATTGATAATGAAGAAGGCGGCTTTTTAGCTACCCAGCATTTAATAAAGCTTGGCCATAAAAATATTGCTTTTATTGGCGGCGATATATCTCATCCAAGTCTTAATGACCGTTTTACTGGCTATAAGAATGCACTTGAAAAGGCAGGTATCTCTATTGTTTCCAAATATATCGAAACAGAAGAGGACTATCCCGCAAGAGCCAACGGTTATAATGCCGCAAGAAAATTATTTTCAGCTAATAAAAATATTACCGCTCTTTTTGCATGTAACGACGCAATGGCAATTGGCGCCATGCAGTATCTTAAAGATTCAGGAAAACGCGTCCCCGATGATGTTTCAATTATAGGATTTGATGATGTTGCCGCTGAGGTAATGATTGATACTCCTTTATCTACAATGAGAGTTCCCAAATTAGAGATGGGCGTTGAAGCCATGAAACTAATATCCGAACAAATAAAAAATCCCGGTTTAATAAATCAAAAAATTTTGGTTCCTGCTGAACTTATTGTAAGAAAATCAACACGAAAAATTTAAAGACGTAAGAAAAATATGCTTGCTGCAATTTTTAACGGACCTTTAGACCTTGAAATAAAAGACTATACATTGCCTTCACCTGGTAATAATGAATTATTAATACAAGTTGAAGCGTGCGGTGTATGCGGTACTGATTTTCATATATATAACGGCGAATCTTATGCAAAAACCCCTGTTATTACCGGGCATGAATATGTTGGTACTATCGTAGAAAAGGGAAGGGATGTTAAAGATTTCAGCATAGGCGACCACATTGCAGTTGACCCGAATATTTATTGCGGCGAATGTTATTACTGTAAAAACGGAAATATAAATTTTTGTTCCAACCTTAAAGCTTTGGGAGTAAGCGTTAACGGCGGCTTTGCAGAGTATTCTTTAGTCCCCGTATCTCAGGCCCATTATATTCCAAAAGATTTTTCTTTTACTGCTGCTGCGTTTGCAGAACCTCTTTCATGCTGCATAAGAGGTATGGACCAGGCGTCTGTAAAGCATGGAGAGAGCGTTGTTTTAATAGGAGGCGGAACAATCGGATTGTTAATGCTTCAGCTTGTAAAAATATCCGGCGCAGGAAAAATAATTCTGATTGAACCCGTCGCGGAAAAAAGAAACATAGCAATTTCGCTTGGCGCTGAGTATGTATTTGATCCCAATGATGGCAGTATGTTTAAACAAATATCTGATTTAACATCAGGTGGCCCGGATGTAGTTATAGAATGTGCCGGCAACAGTAAAGCTGCAGAGCTTGCCGTTAGCCTGCCTAAGCGCGGCGGAAGGGTAATTATCTTCGGATTATCAAGCAAAAAAGAAACAATAAATATTAACCTCCAGGACTTTTTCTTAAAAGAGCTTTCTATAAAGGGATCATTGCTTAATCCATTTACATTTTCCCGGTCGGTTGAACTTTTAGTAAATAAAAAAATTAACGCTGACAAATTAAAACCAAGCTTATCACCGCTTGCGGATTTAAAAAATATTTTGTCTTCACCTAGAAAGTCGACAATAATCAAACATCAAATAACTAACACCAAACTAAAAAGGAGCTCGCTATGAAAAAATTTGGACCTTTGTTTCTACTTCTAGCTATCTTCTGTGGGGGATTATTTTCAAATCAACTTCTGGCACAGAACTATACGTTCAGTCAAATTGCCGGTTTTGAAGGCACCACACCTTCATACTGGAATATCGGCAACCAGCCGGTCGGAAGTACATTAACCTGGGCAACAGATCAATCTGTGTCTATGGGGCACTCAATTAAGATTGTAAAATTTGCAACAAGTGACACTGCGGCATGGGTATCAGATAATATGTGCGATCTGTGGTCGCCAAAAATGTCTGCAAATATGGACTTATTGCTGGGCGCATGGATTAAAACTGAGAATGTAAATACAAACCCCACAAGCGATGATCAAATGTGGTGGATTCAATTTGCATTTTACGATAGCGCCGGCGCTGAAATAGGAACAGTAAAATTGCCGATTGATCAAAGTGTAGCATCAAGCACCGGATGGGTAGCAGATACAACTGCAGTTGGCGATGTATCACTTCCTAAAGCAGCCTGGAAAACTATAGTTAGCTTTGTGGGTGGAAAAAATGCCACCGGTACAGTATGGGCAGATAATTTTGTCCTCGAGGGAAGAGACGGCAACTGGCCGGGACAGTTATGGAATACTCAATTAGGAGTTCCAACCGGATGGTTCTATTGGCTTCCTCCTAACGGCGGCAATGATGGACTATTGAATGACGGTTTCGAAAACACAGTTATTACGAGCGAAGCTTCACATAGCGGCAACTATTCTTTGAAATTTGTAATGCCTGCAGGCCGTGATGTACATGATGGTTTTATCGGTACACATAGAATGGCTCTTGACAAAATTGATCCTACACTTAAACCGGGTGACAAAATAAGGATTGGTGTATGGATTAAAGCCAGCAACCTTGTACCTGATTCAGCTGCAAAATATCCTACAACATGGGCAGTTGGCCTTACACCTCTGTTCTCTTCGATGCTTGACAACAATGACGGATATGATGTATCAGGAAATGACGGGCAGTTTACCTTCCCAAGTGGAGCTACATCATTCGATTGGACACAGTACTTTGTAGATGTAACAATTCCTACTGATAAATATGATTTAGGTATGGAAGTACGCTGTCATGTTTATGCACAATTTACAGGAACAGTTTATTTTGATGACATAACCATTACAAAAATATCATCACCTACATTTGCTCAGATAGCCGGTTTTGAAGGCACGGCACCTGCTTATTGGAGCATAGGTAACCAACCTGCAGGTAGTACATTAACATGGGCAACTGATCAGTCTGTATCAATGGGACATTCAATTAAAATAGTAAAATCAGTAACCAGTGATACTGCTGCATGGGTATCCGATAATATGTGCGATTTTTGGTCAGGAAAAATGGCTGCAAATATGGACTTATTATTAGGCGCATGGATTAAAACTCAGAATGTAAATATAAACCCGACGACCGATGATCAAAGATGGTGGGTTGCATTTGCATTTTATGACAGTGCGGGTGCAGAAATAGGTACAGTAAAACTTCCTATTGACCAAAGTATGGCAACAAGCACTGGATGGGTTGCAGATACAACTGCAGTTGGAGATGTATCACTTCCTAAAGCAGCCTGGAAAACTATTGTTAGCTTTGTCGGTGGAAAGAATGCAACCGGTACAGTATGGGCAGATAATTTTGTTCTTGAAGGAAGAGACGGCAACTGGCCGGGACAGTTATGGAATACTCAATTAGGAGTTCCAACCGGATGGTTTTACTGGATGCCTCCTAATGGCGGTAATGATGGAGTATTAAATGACGGTTTCGAAAATACAATAGTTACAAATGAAGCTGCACATAGCGGTAACTATTCTTTGAAGTTTGTAATGCCTGCGGGCCGCGATGTACATGACGGCTTTGTTGGTACACACAGGCAGCCTTTTGGTTTAATTGATACATCAATTAAAGTTGGTGATCATCTGCGTATAAGTGTATGGATTAAAGCCAGCGGGCTTGTGCCTGATTCAGCGGCAAAATATACTTCAACATGGGCTGTTGGTTTGTCACCTTTGTTCTCAGATCAATTAGGCAATAATGTCGGTTATAGTGTAACAGGCAGTGATTATACATTTGCATTCCCGAGTGTTACATCATTTGACTGGACAAAATATTCCTTAGATGTGCAGGTACCGACTGATAAAGCTTATATTGGAATGGAAACACGTTTGCATATTTATTCTCAATTCGTTGGAACAGTTTATTTTGATGATTTAACTATCGAAAACTTAGGACCTAATGATGCAGTTAATAATCAAAATAAAATTTTACCTGCTCAATTTGCCGTATTCCAGAACTATCCGAATCCGTTTAACCCTACAACAACAATCAGTTACAGTTTGCCGAAAGCAATTTCTGTTAAAGTAATTGTTTACGATGTACTTGGACGCGAAGTGAAAACACTTGTAAATACCGATCAAAAAGCCGGTATTCAGCAAGTTATTTGGAACGGCGATAATAATATGGGACGTAAAGTATCAAGCGGTATATACATGTACAAAGTATCTGCCGGGGAACAGGTACAAGTTAAAAAAATGATTATGCTTAAATAGTAAAATAAGCAGATTTCACGGGGCGCCTGAAATATGGCGCCTCCTTTTATTCATTAAATACATTTTTAATTTAACCTCTTGCTAATTTTTATAGCAGGCAAGCGTAATAAATATGAATAATTTTTACAGCCTTAACAAAAGATTACTAACATTATTTTTAGCATTGGTACTTTTACAAGCGGTTGTTTTTGCAGGAACTACTGGAAAAATTGCAGGTAAGGTTCTTGATGCTAAAACTAAAGAACCCCTTATCGGGGCCAGTGTTTTTATTGAAGGCACTTCCATGGGAGCTGCCGCCGATGTTGATGGAAACTACTTCGTTATAAATATTCCCCCGGGTAACTACAACATTAAAGCTTCAACGATAGGTTATGCCTCGGTCGAAATTAAAAGCGTTAGAGTTTCTGTAGATCAAACCACAAAATTAGACATTGAAATGGGCGAGCAGTCTGTACAAATTCAAACTATAGAAGTCACAGCTTCCAGGCCCATGGTACAAAAAGATCTTACTTCTACTCAGACAAGTATTAGTGGAAATAATATTTCTATGCTTCCTGTTGAAGATGTGCAGTCCGTAATAAATTTACAGGCAGGTGTTGTAGACGGGCACTTCAGAGGCGGCAGGATTGGAGAAGTTAAATACTTAATAGACGGTGTGTCTGTTAATGATGTTTATTCAGGTGAAGCTACAATGCAGGCTTCAACAAACAGTATACAGGAACTTCAGGTTATAACCGGTACGTTTAATGCGGAATACGGCCAGGCTATGTCCGGTATTGTAAACCAGGTTACCAAAATTCCTGAAGATCATTACAACGGAAGTTTTTCTGCTTATACAGGTGACTATTTAACTACCAGAACCGGCCTGTTTCAATATATGGGTAAAGTGAACCCTCTGCGCACATATAATGTGCAGGGAAGTTTAAGCGGCCCAATCCCAAAGACTAATGATTTTATTAAATTCTTTACATCCGCAAGATACTTGAATGATGACGGTTACTTATACGGTAAACGGATTTTTAATACGCGGGATTCCTCGGACTTTACCGCCAATGATCCTAATAACTGGCATGTAGGCGCTACGGGCGACGGCAAGAATGTATCCATGAACTATTCGCGTCAGCTTACGCTGCAGGGTAAACTTGCTTTTAAAGTTGGTTCCGGAAAAGGAATTGTTCTGGAGGCTCTATATCAAAAGCATGACTATGGACAGTACGATCATATGTTTATTTATGATCCCGATGGAAATTATACCTATCATCAGAATAGTTTTCTTGGCAGTATGAGCTATACACAGGTATTTAACAGATCTTCATTCCTTGATCTTTTGGGTTCTATATATTCAACTGATTATAAACAATACACTTTTGAAAATCCGCTTGATTCACGGTATGTAACACAGGACAGGTTCAGCCAGGTTAGCGGGAATGCCCTGTACACAGGTGGTACCCAAAATTGGTACTTTACACATAAAACAAAAACATATACTGCAAAAGCTGATTATACCAGCCAGATAACAAACATACATGAAATTAAAGCCGGGGTTGAAGTTGACTTAAACAGTT
>JARLHB010000390.1 GCA_031292465.1 Ignavibacteriaceae bacterium | reverse complement strand
TTCCGAGATTAGCCAGAAAATATCTTTTAAAGAAGTATTGGATTGGCTTAATATCCCCTATTCTGTTTATCAGAATGGAGAAATCCGAGGTGAGGGATTTATCATTAACATAGTTAAAAACCTTTACCTTAACCCTAACGGTAAAGAAAAAGGAAGTGTTATAAATTTCCTTGCCAATAATAAAGGTTTGGATATTAGAAGCGCGGCCAGCGAGCTTAATAAACGTTTCTTAACCGAAGCCAAAGAACCCAAACGGGAATTACCTAATCTCGAATTACATTACTGTAAATTCTTAGAGGATAAGGGGATCTCCGAGGAAATGGCTAAGGAATACGAAATCGGGCTTGTTAAACAGCACTCTATAATAGCCGGAAAGATAGCTTTCAAGGCTTATGATGAAAACAGTCAGCACTCTGGTTATATTGCTTATAACCCCCAGAAAGATGAGTGGTTTTTCCCTAAAGGATTTAAGCGCACCCTGTATAACGCCCACCGTGTTAAAGGAGAGGAGGTTATCCTTACAGTTTCTATTTGGGAAACCCTTGAGTTCATTGAGGACGGTATCCCTTCCGTTTCCTTAGTTGGTAAAACAATGACCGACATTCAGGCCGAGCAGTTATCCAGGTTCTCCCGTGTAGTTCTTGTCCACCCCGAACCGGATAATATAGTTGTTAGACTTGCGAGAAAATCTTTTGTCAGAGTAAGCCCTCTTTAAGGGGGCTTTTTATTAACAGTTTATACACTTGACACCCTATGGGTATAGGAATATAATTAGAATATAATAAAATGAACGAAGAATATTTAGCATACTTAGACAATCTCAATAACAAAGAAAGAAGCGTATTCCTTTATCGCTTAGTTTTAAAACTTCCCACCGAAGAAACCGCTCAAAGGTTAAAAATCTCTGTCCGAAAGACTAAATACATTACCAAGATACTTCAAGAACAGAAAGAGCTAATTGAAATTAAGAACTATATCTATCAAGCATTCCTTGTTTAGTTTGATTTGCTATAATATAATTAGATAAACGGATATGGCAACGAGGCACATATCATCAAATAATTTTTAAGGCATACAGGAGGCCACACACCCCCTGTTTATGCTTAATATATATGTTTAAAGTATTTTCAAACATACCTGACGGAATTTATGACGGTTGTTTTACTATCTTTATAGGAGAACACGCTAAAATGGAAAAATGGTTAGGAAAAAGATATCCGGGCGTATCAATATCCGATGATAATAATCTTGGAGAGTCCTTTATTATAGAAAGCAAAGACAAAATAATAGTTAATGTTATTTGGCTTCAAAAATATAATCACTCCCTTTCAGATCAAGGTGTCCTAGTCCACGAATTACTGCATTATACCATTAGAGAATTGAGGCATAGAGGATTTATCCTTAATAACGGCAGCGAAGAAGCTTATACTTATTTTTTGGAGAGCGTATATAAAAATGCTTTAGAAAGATTAAATAAAAAGACTAAGAAAAAATAGTATGGAAGCCATATCAGGTTGTTTTCTACAATTCATAGTAGGGATATTCTTTATCTGGTTTGTAATGGTTCACCCCACTTTAGTAAACGGCCTAGTTTCCGCAATGGCTAGCGTATTCAATTTGATTATCTTGCTTCTCACGCAGATTATCAACTCAATTGGGAAATAATATGTCGGGAACAACAGGATTTGAAGATTATTAATAGCCGCCGCCTAAACCGCTATTCAGCTTTGATCAATTGCCGTTAGCGGTCATGTTAATATATGAGATATGAACATTATTATAATTTAAAACTCTACTTTAGGTGATGTTTCTTTGCCAGGGTTGGACTTAAAATAAAACTTCTTTCCAAGATTAGGATATTTTTCATAAAATTTACTATTAGCATGTTGCATATTAAGTTTTAAATTATATTCTTGTACGATTTGATTATACTCATTTCTTTTTATAGTAATATGATTTTCAAGGTTCTCTAATTTAATTTCGTTGTCCTGATAAGGTTTTATATTTAATTTATCATTTTCAACCTCAAAAAATATTTTTCTTAATATTTCGTTTATATCTTCTATGTTTTACCTATAAGAAATAAATTTCTTTTCACTGGTAATAATCTCATTATTTATTTTTATTTTCTTTATTAATGAAGTCAATTGTTTAGCATAAGATATTTTCGCTTTGCTTATTGATTCAATTATTTTAGAATATTTTAAAGCCTCATCATTTCTGATATTATAAAGATTATTTAAATCCGTCCATACATTTAATACTTCGGAATTCGATACTTCCATTTGTTTTGCAAGCTTATCAGCAGTTTCTTCCGCACTGTTAATTTTTATTTGAGATTTACAATTCTGATATGCCAAAAATAAAAACACACATATAATAATTCTTTTGAACTTCATTATAATAATCACCTACAAAATAATTTTAACAAATGTCTTTTATTTAGATTAAGTCCCACACTAACGTTTTAATGCCATGAATAATTATTTTTATACAATTAGAAAACTATTGGTGAACCCTAATTATTTTTTACTGTTGAAAAAGATGTGGGTGTTACAGTCGCCGTATGCTGAATCGGATTACCTTCATATTTTTCATTACTAGTACCAACAATTATGACACTCTGGGATGTTACAGATGCCGTATATGTTCCGTTTGGTGTTGTATCCAATGATGTCGGAATTGTCCATCCTGTAAACTCATTTCCGCCACCGCCCATTGAAGTTGGTTTATGGTAATACATCTGAGCCATTGAGCCTATATTGTTTAGATCTGCGATAATACCATCTCTTATAGAAGATACTTCCGAAAATGAATCCACGTTAGTATTATTATATTTACTTTTGGTGTATTTGTCTAAATACTTTTGATTATTTTTAATGCACCGAATACTGAACCCATCACTCTTATGACCACCATCTGTTAGTCTTAAGCCATTTGATAATTTGCTCAGGGTCAATACAGAAGCATTCCTAAAATCGTTCTCCGTAGAACTCCAAAAGACGGCCTCTTTCCCTAAATTATCGAAGTTAATAGTGTGAAATCGACTACCCGAAAGCAACGCGGAGAAACCACTCGTGTTTGTAGTAGCACCGTCCCCTAGTTTCTTGCCTTCTGCTTTTAATGCGTTACCATCACTATTTACTGTTGTAACTAATGTCTCAAACTCATCTTGTGTTGGGATATGCCAATCTTCAGGAGCTAGTTTTCTTGGATCGTTCAAAGCATACCAATTATACAATTTGCCAAACTTATTACCATTCTTTGGGTTGTTGTCATAATTACACCAGGCAGGCTTACCTTCGTATCCTAATTTTTCCCATTCCTCCTTGGTTTTAGCTTCAGGAATTTTTTCACCATTATTGAAATGCGTTACATCTAAATTTTTAACCATCCATATTTGCTCACCTATTTTGACCGACTTAATTGCGTCTTGTGCAATGATGTTATTCCTATTTGAAAACGTCATTATGCTTAGGGCAAGAATTGTCAATACTTTTATTGATTTAAGCATTTATAACTCCTATAAATAATTTAAATTATTATATTTTTTTAAATAATTAAGAGCAATCCCCAAAAGAGAAATGTCCTTATTAAGAGCCTACAAAATTGTAGGTCTTTGGCAAATATTGTTGTTAACCTCCTTCAGAAACATCTTTATCAATATCAATTTTTAAATAAATTTTATCTCCCTTAGCATTATTTCCAGTATAGATAGCTGTTATACAACGATTACAATTTATTTCATCTATATTGATAACCTTTAATGAACCATTTATAACAGAGATTGGCTTTACATTTGGACTTTTAGCATCTCCAAATACTCTTAATTCGGCTTTATATTCACCTATCTTTATATTTTCTGTTTTTACAGTAATATCAGCAAATGAGCTTTTAATGTATTTTTTTCTACCATCGTCATAGAATACCGCAAAAATTGTTTTCCCTTTTTCGATATTGTAATAACTACAAAATATATGGGAATATGTTTTGCCTTGGATAATTAATTTACTTCCCTCTTTTTCGTTTATATTTGTTTGAGGCTTAAGAGAAACACTAAATATCAAGAATAGAAGAAACCATGTAATAATATTTTGCTTTTTCATCTTTACTCCTTTTTAGTATTGATTGGCTAACGGCCTTGGCGCTACCTGGCGGTCAAACAACAATGCCAATTAACTGTAACTATTTATTATTAAAAAAACCATCTCTAAGAATAACCTGTCTTTATTAATCTGACCATTATTTATTTGTGTTTAGTATGTTCCATTGTTTTTTAAAAAATATACACCTCGATTAACGGTACCGGCAAAAATATTAGTTCCACTGACAGTAATAGATGAAACACCAACATTAGTCAGGCCTGTTTGTGTCCAGTTTGTTCCGCTATTCGTAGAAAGATAAACACCACCAATACCAAGATCATTATTATTACCGATACCTGCAAAAATATTAGCTCCGCTGACAACAAGAGAAGTAACAACCGTATTTGCAAGACCAGTATTTACTTGTGTCCAGGTTGTCCCATTATTCGTTGAGAGAAACACACCATTCCATGCGGTACCAGCAAAAATATTAGTTCCGCTAACAGCAAAAAAATAAACATGAGTAAAATTATTTACTTGTGTCCAGTTTGTTCC
>JARLHB010000389.1 GCA_031292465.1 Ignavibacteriaceae bacterium | reverse complement strand
TTTGTAAATAAGCTAAACTGGCAGCTGTCCCAGTTTTTTGCCCTTCTGCCGCAGTTTAAGCCGCAGTTTTCATCTACTATATCAAAACAATGGCTGATGCATATTTTGAACCGTTAAAATTAATAACGTGGGTGCCTTCTTTTACATAACCGTTAGTAATAACGGAAACAACCTCTCCGTAAATATTATACACTTCAGCCTTAACGTTCGCTGCTGAAGCTATACTGTAAACTATTTGCGTTGAAGGATTAAAAGGATTAGGATAATTCTGCGCAAGCTCAAAAGAATGGACTGCCTGATTTTTGCCGCCTGCAACAGCAGTTGGCAAATTAGAAAATTTAAATACTGACTTTGATCCTTCATCTGTTACATAAGCAATTGTACCATCTGCAGTAAATGCAACATCCGAAGGTGCAATAAACGGGGCGCCTTTTGAATCTTTAACATCGCCCGAAGTGCTGCTTGGTAATTCATCAACCTGCACTGCAAAATTGCCTGATACATGAAAACCCTTAACCCATTTTCTCGATGAGTCGGTACCGCAGACATACAAATAAGTGTTTGAAGGGTTAACAGAAATTCCGTAAGGAACAGAAGTGCTTAATGCAAGAAAACTGTTCAAATCACTAACTCTTTGTGCATGATAATTAGCTGGGCCTGATTCAGCGCCGCCAGTCCATGCAGCTATTCCACCCTTGCTGCTTCCACCTGCATCGGAAGATGAATTTCTTGATGTATAAATTATCGCTAAAGTATCTGCATAATTTCCATCCGGAACAATGGCGACATCACGGATTAAATCGATTACATTTGGATAAGTTAAATCGCCGCCAGGTTCCAATGTAATACTTCCTGCAAAACCAATAGTACCCCCCAAATTTGAAGAGGATTTTCTGCCGTCTACCGTTCCGATCGTAACTAAATAAGACTGTCCGAAATACAAATATCCGTCTTTACTTGCAGCCAAACCGGTATACCACGTTCCATAGCCGGTATTAGCAGGATATTTAAATATCTGTTCCCTTGATGCATCACCGTCCGGTAGATATATGATTTCCGAATATGGATAATAATTTGGCACTGAATAATTGGTTGGAGCAACCATCCTGGCAGAGACGAAAATGTCATTCCCAATTGAGGTAACACCGGTAACATTCCTAACACTGTCTGAAGTTGAGAATTTAATTATAAGCTGAAGTGTGGTTTCTCCCGCTCCAGCCTTAAAAACTCCATTTATAGCAGAAGTACTGGTAAAGTTGGTTGAAACAACCCACAAATTACCCGAAGTATCAACCGTGCACAGATATGGACTGACTAAAGAATCCGCAATATTAAAAGTAAGTGCATTCTTGTACAAATAACTTGATGATTGTGAGTAACAAATCCCTGCAAAGAAAATTGAGAATAACAGTAATACTTTTTTCATGTGAATCTCTCCAATATTAAACGAATTTTAATTAATGATTTTTACATTAAGAAATTTTACAGGTTTAAGCTCCTGTTAGTACAAAAAAAATAAAAGGATTAGTTCGTTTATACCTTTCAATAGTAATTATTAACAATAATAACCTGCCCTATTCAGAAGCTTTGTTAAATTTCACATTCCCATAAATATCAACAGGATTATTAAACGGCTGTAAATAATAATCTATGATAACTGCGGTCATTCTCCGGTTAAGATTTAAATTTTCATCAAATGATTTGCTGAATCCGAATTTATCCCAATCCTGTTTTACCTGAGACAAGGCTACCTTATTACCTGAAAGAGAAAGAATTTTTAAAAGGGAACTAATAGTTAATGTTTCTCCTGTAGCTTCATCATAATTATCATAAGTAGTATAGAATTTTTTTAATCCCTGAACCAGTTCATACTGGCTTATCTCCCGTTCAGGATAAAACCATGTTTGATTTTCCCAGCCGCAAGGCACTCCTGCACCTTCAAGTATGCCGGTAGCGCCTATTCTTTGGATAGCCTTAAAATCGGGATCATCTGGCTTCATATCAATAAACGGCATAATGTAAGCATTGCAATCCAGTAACTTTTTTTGTAATTCGCGTATATCAATATCTTTGGGTTCAATATTTTCAGAAGCGCAAAGTGAAGCTAAAACACCTGCCGCCTGCCCAGTAAGCAGTACGCATGGCTGCAACCTTGTTGCGCCATTTACTATATTGGAAGCAGAAATACCCTTTTCCGCAACTATTAACCCGCTTGTATTTGCCGGTATTAGACATCCGAGTGGGATTCCAAATGAAGGTACGCCGGGAAATTTTCTATCCGGCACTTTAAAACTTTCAACAATATGCTGGTCTATTGGGTAATCTCCCACAGACACAGATGTACGGTAAACTTTTTTCTGTTGTGAATATGGATTTAATAAATCATTAACTGTGAACCTTACCAGCCCCTTTACTCTTCTTCCTTCACGGTTATATGGAATAAACGGAAGTTTGTCTATTGTGGGAAATTCATCATCAGCCAATCCCAGATTTTTATATCCTAACGAGTTTTGGATATAATAAACAAAACACAAAGTTTTTTCTTTTGCAGCAGCATAGGCTTTTGCTCTTTGTGCATAATCCATTTCTATGGCATTTACATAATAGTCGTTGCCGTGTTCCGGCCAGTTAATCATATATTTATTATTCGGCAGCCTGCCGTAATCTAACATCTGTTGTGGATTTGATCCCGCATTCGGACATTTATCTGTTTTACAGGAACATGTAAACAAAGTTGAATCATATGCTGCGGGGCGCGGTATGGTTTTATCAGCGCCTTTGCCAAAATCTTTTAATATTGCCGCATAAGTAATATCCTGTATAATGCCATAAGCTGAATCAAGAGCGCAAGCCTCGCCGGTATAAGCTTTGGATTCCATTCCTACATCGTAAGTAGCGCCGGCATCTTTAAGGACATCGCCCAATTCCGTAGCATCAATAACAATTTTTGCATTTATCTTTATTTTATTATTCTCATTATTAATGAACTCTGCGCCGGTTACTTTATTCCCCTGTTTTAATACATTCAGGAAACGGTAATTATATATTATCTTCAGATTACTTTCTTTTGCGGCTATTGCTTTAAAAATACTATCAGCAACATGTGGCTCAAACAAAGTATAACTAACCCAGCCTGTATGTACTTCTTCTGCCCCACCATAATATTTATATAATTCATTTCTGAATTCCTGCCATATTCCCGATGGCAAAGTATGATTGCCGTCTGTGGCGCTAACACCGGCAGATGTAATCATTCCGCCGAGCCAGCTTGTTTCTTCCACAATTATACTTTTTGCACCGGACCTTGCACTTTGGATTCCCGCAGCAGTTCCACCGGTTCCACCTCCTACTACTAACACTTCGGTCTTATAAGATTGAGAATAAATTAATGGCTGGCAAAAGATTGCGGTGAAAATAAACAGGACAAATAACCGGGGATAAGAATTACATTTTGGCATAATCTCTAATCGAAATATTTCAGAAATTTAATCTTAATAACTATAACCGCTTATATTGGAATAGCTTACTATGCTTTCGCACTTAGCTATTATCAATTAATTTCCTTTAATTTGCTTTTGTTTTCTTTTATTCAATAATAAATAATAATTTTATAATTAACAACACAATTTCACATGGGAAGGTTAAAAAACTTTAAAAATGCTTTGTTTTGGTTTCTTTTCTGAATAAATAAATTTTGGCAGGGGTAAATATATCTCAGATTAAGAATTCGGAATGAGTTAATAATTATTCAATTTTTCATTTTGTCCTTTTAAATAGGCGGTAATTTTATTGGCAAAATAAGCTAATAAACGCTGTTGTAAATCAATGGGAATTCCGTAATTCGTAAAGTACTACACCCATAAGGAATCAAAGTAATTTCTTCTGCCGGTATTTTGCTCATGTCCCACGTTTGCGGAGAATAAGGCAATGGGCCAGCCATAGCATCATATAAAGACCATTGAGGTATTTTTTTAGCTTTGCATTTTATTTGCAGCGGCGCGTTTTCCAAATTCCATGGATATGCATTTCCAACGTTAGTTCTTTCTACTTTATAATGGCCGTTTACCTTTTCCTTCGGAACATCAATTAATCCATAGTTCCAGTCATTTAAAGGATATACTTCCTGGAAGTTGCCGAAAACATCATTGTTTTTCTTCTCCTCCCATTTTTCGCTGATTTTAAGTACAAAAACCAAAGGGCCCCGTTCAACTACGCCAGACTGTTCATACCACCTTGTTATTTCTACATCGAGCGGTAATTCCAGTAAAAGCACATCCGCATTTGACCATTCTCTTTTGATAATTTCAATTCTGTTACCTTCTGCAATTTTAAATATTTGACCGTTTATCTTAATTATGCCCTTTTTGCACCATGATGGAATTCTAAGATGTAACGGGAATAAAACTGATTTATGCTCATTATCTATATTAAACTTAAAACTAATTGATTCTTCAAACGGATAATTAGTTTCCTCCGTGATAGATATTTTTTTACCTGAAGCAACATAACCTGTTACCTCGCTGGGGGCGTATAGCAGTGCAGCAAGCCCACTGTCGGCCGTTGCATACCATAAATTTTGAGTAAACTTTGGCCATCCTTGATGCATATTTGAAGTACAACAAGGATAACCTGTCATTAATCCGAAGCACTGATCAGTTCCATTGAAATCAGTTAAAAAATTACGTCTTTGCCGGGAAATCATTACCTGGTTGACTTGCTGAAAATACTGATGCTCAAGGAAATCGTCCGTTATTTGCGTTGGCAGAGCATTATAGGCAATTTTTTCAAGTCTGTCTGCATAAGCAACATCACCAGTAATAGAAAGAATAGTTTCCAACGAATACATCATTTCCACCACGGCACAAAGCTCCGTTCCTTGTGTGGGATTAGCCCCATGCAGCCATTCATCACCACTGTACATACCATTGGGTAACCCGTGAAGAGTATTCAAATCTTTAAAGCCCTTTGTTAGAGCATCAATATATTTTTTATCTTTACTTTGCTGGTAATAAACAGCGGGTTCTTTTATACCCTGCGCAACATTAACAGTGTGAAGTGTAAAAAATTTAGTAAGCGTATCTGAATTAAGATAGATATTAGTCCAATCAAATGCCTGCTTATTAATAATTTCTGCCAGGTCAAGTAAAAACGAATCGCCTGTAATATTATATAACCAGTATACAACGCCCAGGTTATCTCCTGCTCTCTGTTCAGCCCAAAATGACCAATGGCCGAGAGGAAATTTTGGAAGTTCATTTAATTGATATCTAAAATAATTTGTCAGCAATGTTATAACTCTTTTATCGCCGGTAGCCATATAGTACTGACGTAAAACTTTTAACATTACCATCTTGGGCCACCAGTCGTGGCTATTATCCCGCTGCAGCCCCGGCTCATTTGGATAATCTTTATCCGGACCAAAATAGCCATCAGATTTCTGGCTATTAATTGTCCATTCAATCCAAGGTTTCACTTTATCAATTAAATTTTTGTCATTTAATATATAAGCTAAAGGCAGCAGCCCGTCAATCCAATAAGGCCCGCGTTCCCATTGATCTCCATCTCCGCCAAGCCAGCCATTACGTTTACCCATAACTTCAGGATATAATTCATCCAGGTGGCCGGTAGCTCCGTTTTTCATTCTAATAAGCTGGTCTTTTAACCACCCGGCAGGTTTAATACTACCAATTGGCAGCTCCAGATATGTCTTCGGAATTAACGGCGCCCTGTTTCTAATATACTGTAGATTTTCTTCCTGACTAAATGTGATAGAAGCTAAGGATGTTAGAAGAATTATTATAAGTAATCGTTTCATATTTTATTGGATTAAATCACTAAAATAAAATTGTAATGCCTGACATTATTTAAGAAAATAAATATTGTTATGTGATATTTCTAATTCTAAAAATTCTATCCTGACTTGGTATATTTAATTTTGATACCAGCCTGCAATAACAGACATTAAGTTAAGCTGCCTATAGTCTTATCTTTTCATGATTATTAAAAATCAATTCTGCGCTTTTAACCTTAGCATCACAACGTCATGCGAAGGAATTACGGCATTAAAATCTTTTTCAGTAGTGCCTGTGTTTTTATGCAGCCATAAGTCTCTTATAGAATATTTATCTTTTCCGGGATTCAGCACTTTGTTAGTTAACGAATCTAATACAGTATTCTGTTTCCATGAAAAATTTACATTTTCTTCCTTCAATCCGCGGTTAAAAAAGCATACAGCCCAATCGCCGTCAACAAGAGGCTTTGCCCATACTTCAAGGCTGCCGTTTGAAGAATAAATAAATCCCTGTATTCCGAGCGTATCCTGATCTACTGCTATTACTTCGGTATTTTTTAATATTTCTCCGGTTTCCTTGCTCATGTTGAATAAATCGTTTCCCGCTATTAAAGGAGCAGCCAGCATACACCATAAAGAGAAATGAGCGCGGTCTTCATTAACCGGCATACCATTTCCTACTTCAAGCATATCAGGGTCATTCCAATGATCCGGGCCTGCGTATTTACGGAGCCCCTTCTGGTAATCAAGAATTTGTAAAACTCCAAGCGGAGATTCATCGCCTTTTGTTCTTGGTAAATCAAATGCGGGATGAATATCGCCGGTTGTACGCCATAAATGCCCAACGTCTTTAGCCCATGTTTCGCATCCGTTTCCCCACATACAAATGCTAAGGACAATCGGACGTTTTGTTGCATAGATTGCATCGCGCATGGTCATGTATGCCCCCTGTGGATTTAAGTTTTCCGTATAGCAATAATCATCTTTAAGATAGTAAACTCCCCACTTTGCATATGTTAATGCATCCTGGTATTCATGGCCGCGTGAACCCGGCTTACCACCGCATGTCATCCAGCCTTCGTCAGTATAAATTCCGAATTTAAGTCCAAGTGAATGAATATAATCTCCGAGCGCCTTCATTCCTGATGGGAACCTTGAAGAATCAGGATGAATAAATCCGAGGCTGTCCCTTGTACCATGCCAGCAATCGTCTATATTTATATAAATATAACCGGCGTCTTTCATACCTGAAGATACCATCGCTTCTGCAGCTTCACGAATTAATTTTTCGTTTACGTTGCACGTAAACCTGTTCCAGCTGTTCCAGCCCATAGGCGGCGTTTTTGCAAGGCCTTCAAACTTTTGCGCATAGACTGCGGCACTTGCAAACAGCAGTGCAATAAGAATTATTTTTCTCATATTAATATTTCCTTTTTAGTTATGTTTTGTAAAACTTTCCTGTATATCAACTTCATAGGGTTTTTAATTGTGTTTAAATTTTGTCATTTTGTTGTAACTGTAACAGGGGCAGATAATGGTGATACATTATCTGCAAAGTCACAAGCCTGAACCTGATAAGTATACTTCGTATCTGCTTTTAGTTTTTCATCAGTAAAAGTTATCGTTGGCCCAAATTTTACTTTTCTATCGTAAAATACTTCAGGCTGTTTTTTTGAAATTTTAACTCCATTGCGGTAAATGAAATATTTACAGACGCCAATATTATCAGATGAGGCATTCCAGGCTAAGCGCACTTTCCCATTATCAAGTGAAACTGCATTAAGATTGCCGGGTTCTGTAGGAGGGATAGTTTCAATTTTGCCATTTTCAAGATAATCGACGTATGTTTTCTGATAACCGGAATCAGCAACTGTCGGGCTCTGATAATGACTATAAGCAAATGTTATGTAATTATCTACGTATGGCTGTTCTATTTTAAGCTGCTTAACTATACGCCCAATCGAGGCAGAAGACCAATCGTTATGATCAAACGTCTCTACATCAGACCAGAATTCCAGTTCCGGCTTAGTATCCACAGCTTTACGCAGCGCAGAGAACCATTCATCAACTTCATTTATAGTTAGCCCGCCTGCACCCACACAATCCTGCGGACAGAATATGTCCCCGGCAGTTGTATGAAGCTGCTTAAAAATATATTCCCACATTACCTCATACTTTTCTGCCGTTCCAATTTTTGCATTCATATACGGGCACCACATAAATGGAATCTTTTCATTTGCAGCAATTAAATGATCAAGCTGTATATTCATTGCAGTGGCAATTTCATCAAGCTCTGCATTTGTGTAATCGAAATTTGCAATTTCATACGTCCAATACCATCCATAGAAAGCATTAGGATATTTCTTCTTATACAACTGCCATAATTCATCACAGACTTCGTTATCGAAATCCATTTGCTTGTAGAGCCAGGTTGAATCTATTTTATTTTTCCACCAGCTTTCATTGTTACCAATACCTACAAAGACTTTCATCCCGGACACTTCGGCATTTCTCAGACAATTTTCTATCACATCAGGATAAGGAATCCCGTCACCTCTGGTTGCCCTTTCTGTATTCGGAAGATTAGTAGGATAAATTACCCTGGCGGCTTTGCCGGGTGCACATTCAGCAGCTGTACTTATTACTATGTAATGCATACCGGCATTTTTAAGCGCAGTAATTTCCTTCTGCCATTCTGCATCCGTCCAGAAACCGCAAAGCATTGGCTGTATAAATGTACCATCAGCAGCTGCTTTTTTTGTTCCCGCAATAGCTGAAGAAAGAAGCAATAAGAATACTGCAAGAATAATAAAAGGATTCAGTGTTTTTCTATCTGTCTTATTCATAATTACCTTAAAATTTGTTAAATAAACAGGACTATTTTTTCAGGCTTAATCTCAGCATTACAACATCATGCGATGGAATTACAGCACTAAAGTCCTTATCTGTGGTACCGGTTTCTTTATGCTTCCATAAATCCATTATGGTATATTTATCTTTTCCGGGATTCAGCACCCTGTTGGTTAATGTATCCGTTACAATATTGCCTTTCCATGAGAAGTTTACTTCTTTAGTCTCACGTCCGCTGTTTAGAAAGCATACAGCCCAGTCGCCGGCAGCCAGCGGTTTCATCCAAACTTCTATAGGGCCGTTTTCAGAATATGCAAAGCCGGAAATTCCAAGCGTATCCTGATCTACAGCTATTGCATCCTTATTATTTAATATCTCCGAAGTTTCCTTACTCATATGAAATAAATCATTTCCTGAAATAAGAGGAGCAGCCAGCATACACCACATCGAAAAATGAGCACGGTCTTCATTAACAGACATACCATTTCCAACTTCAAGCATATCCGGATCATTCCAATGATCGGGGCCTGAATACTGGCGTATGCTTTTCTGCAAATTAATAATACGCAGTACTCCAAGTGCGTTCCAGTTATTATGATATTCAAGGGAATCGAAAGCAGCATATATATCGCATGTTGTACGCCATAAATGCCCGACTTCTTTGCCCCATAACCAGGGTTTATGATCGCCGCCTTCACACAAACTAAAGACAACAGGGCGCCCCGCAGAATAAAAGGCATTGCGCATTGTTGAGTATGAACCTATTGCACTTAAAGAGTCGGCAAAACAAAAATCATCTTTAACATAATCAACTCCCCATTTAGCATACATAATTGCATCCTGGTATTCATATCCTCGTGAAGCGGGTTTACCGGCACAAGTCTGCCAGCCTGCATCAGTATAAATGCCGAATTTTAGCCCTAATGAATGGACATAATCAGCAAGAGCTTTCATACCGGATGGGAATCTTGCAGAATCAGGATAAACAAACCCGAGGCTGTCCCGCCCGCCATGCCAGCAGTCATCAATATTTATATAAACATACCCGGCATCCCTCATTCCGGAAGACACCATTGCCTGCGCAGCTTCTCTTATCAGTTTTTCGTTAACATCGCACCTGAATCTGTTCCAGCTGTTCCAGCCCATAGGCGGGGTCTTAGCAAGCCCTTCAAATTTTTGTGCGTAAATTGTTGCGCATAAAAGCAGCACAACAAGCAGAGTTACTTTTTTCATTTTATTCTTCCATCATATGATATTTTAAAAAGATTGTTATTTAATAAATAATAGGATATGAATATATCTTCCGGTTTTAATTGGGAATCCATCAACCTGCAATCGTTTGCAGGTTGCTTACACATTTTAAATTTTTGAAAATTTATTAGCTGCAAAATTATTTTA
Organism: Ignavibacteriaceae bacterium; assembly: GCA_031292465.1. GTDB lineage: Bacteria > Bacteroidota > Ignavibacteria > Ignavibacteriales > Ignavibacteriaceae > FEN-1297. The sequence goes on along the minus strand of JARLHB010000389.1, from coordinate 6,889 downwards.
ATCCGAAAAAGGAAGAGTATATTTTATATTTGTGCAGACTCTGTAATAGAGCCTGCACTTAATCATACAAAAAACATTTATTGAGATCTAACACCATCTATAGAGTGGCATATTTTCATTTTAAATAAACTTTTATTAGTCCTTAACGCATCTGAATCCAAGCGTACCGGCGCGGTTCTGGCCGGCAGACATTAATAAATATTTACCGTGTTCAATAAGCTTATATGCCTGTGGAAAATACCAGAATGACCCTTGAGGCGTATAGTATGATCCGCCTCTTAAAATTCCTGCTCTTGTATGGCTGTCAACATATTCATCAGTCCATTGCCATACATTTCCTACCATATCTTCAATTCCAAAAGGACTCTTTCCGCCGGGATGCGCATTAACATCATCTGGTCCTCTTAATATATGTCCCGTATCTTGTACAGGAATAGCAGAGGTTCTCCAGTCATTGCCCCATGGATACAAGCGACCGTCTGTACCCTGCGCTGCATACTGCCATTCCCATTCGTGAGGCAATCTCTTACCAGCCCATTTTGCATAAGCTCTTGCGTCTTCAATATCAATCCATGTAACAGGTTTGTTATCCCATCCTTTTGGATACACGCCTTTTTTCCAGTCTTTAAGGAAATTCATTGTATCAACTGGAGCATAGTGTGTAGCATCCATAAATTTCTTAAACTGTTCATTTGTTACCGGATATTTATCCATATAGAATTTTGAAATGTCCACAATAAAATGATGATGCCTTCTTGCAATATCTTCTCCGGGCATTTGAACATCCACACCTGGATTTTCGCTGCCTTCAATTTCAATTCCGTTTATATCCATACTATACCTTGCAGCAGGAATTTCAACCATTCCTTCGGGAACCGTATCTGCTTTTGCTGTAGGTTCAATTTTTACAATTTCCTGCTGAACAGGTTTCCAAACGTTGCTGTAATCGGATAATTTTGTGGCAGAAAATTTGCTCATCTCAGATAAGAAGTTTTTAAGATCCTCTTTTACCAGTGAATTATCAAGTGCAAGAACTGCTGCATAACCGTTTGGCTCAATACTAAAAGATAACACATCATTTGCGCCATCTTTGACGGGTTTCAATTGAGTACCATTCCAAACGTCATAGTAGACAACCCCTTGTTTTGAAGGAATTTTTATCTGGTCTCCGGAAACTTCAAAATTATTCCTGTTAACAATTGTCCATAATGTACTGTCTGCGCCTTCCCATTTGCTTGCATATACACCGTAACTCAGCATAGGGTAATGCGGTTCCCAGCCATCCCCGTTAAGCAGTTTGTAGAAATGCTGGTCAAACACGCTTATCCGTTTAACGGTTTCACAAGCACGGGGCGTCATTTCATTATAGATACTCCAAATGTTTTCCCATGTTACAAACCCGGTGCCGTTAAAAAATGCATACTGTAAATCATCCGTATGGTCGCGGCCCCAGCGGTTGCAAACCTGAATCATATGCTTAGGTTCAACCCATTTAAGTTTACTTATAGAAGGAATAAAAGGATACTCCCAGTATCCCCAGCCCATAAGGTCATATTCCAGATATTTGTTGTCATTATCAACTTCAGGCTCAATAACAAGCCCCTTTTTCACTTCATCAAAAGCTTTTTTCCAATGTGCTCCAAGCCCTGTAGTAACATCGCCGTTTATTCCATCGGCATCAATATATTTTAACAGCTTAGCATAAACCTTATAATCGTTTTCTGATTCCCTCCTGGTGCCAATGTCCCATGGATTATACGGGAACAAAACTTTAATTCCATGCTTATGAAACTGAGCAACCATTTTCTTAACGCCGTTTAACCCGCCGGGCAAACATCTTATCCAGTCAAATTCATTCCTGTTGTCTATTCCAATATTTGGATATGTAGGCCAGAGCAGAATACTGTTTAATCCGCCGTACCTTGCAGTTATATCGTTTATATATTTGTCCACCGTATATTCATTTTTTACCGGATCATAAAATGAACGTTCCTGTATCATCATCTGTGTCTGAATAAAACTGGTTTTTACCCATTGTACATCCTTAGCATTATAGTACAAATCCGCATATGCTAATTTCATTTTTTCAACATTCCGGTAATATTCCAGTTCAGCCCGCCATGCAGGGATCTCAGATATGCTGTTCGGTCCCTTAATCTGCTGTATAGTTTCAGAAAGCCAATAATGTGAAGGCTGTGCCACGGCTTGCGGATTAATTATTAATGCCAGCAAAACAACAATTACGAACAAAGCATTATACGATTGACGGCCTGTTATCTGAATTTTCATATTACGTTTCCCAAACATTTAATTTGCAATTTTTAATTGTTTAACATTTCCTTTATATCACTTTTATAAGGGGCTGAAGGCTGGGCCCCCAATTTAGTAACCGACAAAGCTGCAGCAGCATTGGCAAACAATATAGCATCTTTCAGATTCTTGCCTTCCGAAAGAGCTACTGTCAATGCTCCGTTAAAAACATCCCCGGCAGCAGTTGTATCAACGGCTTTAACTTTATATGACGGTATAACTTCTTTGAATGTTTTATTAAATGCAAACGCACCTTTTGAGCCCAAAGTTATTATAACTGTTTCAACACCCTTTTGCATTAAAACTTTTGCCGCTTTTTCAGCATCTTCTTCATTATTAACCGCGACACCCGTAAGTATTTCAGCTTCGGTTTCATTTGGAGTGATAATCGAAATTTTCTCTAACAGGCTATCACTTAAATGCCGGGCAGGTGCAGGGTTTAAAATTATTCGAACATTATTTTCAGCAGCAATTTTAGCAGCAGCTTCAACTGTTTCTAAAGGTATTTCCAATTGCATCAACAGAATATCCGCAGTAACAATAATATCCTTCATTTTATATATATCATCCGGCGAAAGCTTGCCATTAGCACCGGGTGCAACTGCAATGCTGTTTTCACCTTTTTCATCCACAAAAATTAATGCTACTCCGGAAGGTTCTTTCTCATCCCTAATTATACCGGATATATCAAGCCTGTCATTAATGAACCCTTTAAATGAAGTATCGCCAAACATATCCGAACCGATTCTGCAAATAAAAGTCACATCGCCGCCTGCCCTTACTGCTGCTACAGCCTGATTAGCTCCCTTCCCTCCGGCAGCCGTAGTAAACACTCCCCCTACAATAGTTTCACCCGGCTTTGGCAGTCTTTTTAACTGGATTATCATATCCGTATTAGAACTTCCTACAACCACTATTTTTTTTGACATAAAAATATTAACTCCTTCAAATTTTCATTTATAACAAATCTAATAATCTGATTAAATACACACCCTATTAATCCCCTCACGAGAGAGGATTAAGGGGTATGTTTATTAAAATTAATAGAACATTAAAACTCTGCATACGGTAAATGGATTAAATAAATATCTTACTATACTAACCTTGCAGCTATAATCAGCCCGAGGCCTATTATAAAAGATATAAACATTAATGATAATAATTTATTCGTACCGGCAGGAGCATTTTTGAATTCTTTCCAGATAAAAACGCCCCAGAATGCAGCTATCATTGTAGCGCCCTGGCCAAGACCGTAAGAGATTGCAAAGCCGGCAGGCCCAGAGGCTATTATGTTAAATGCCATACCAAGTCCCCATATTACACCGCCTAATATCCCGATTGCATGAAGTTTCATATTTCCCTGTTTAAAATAATCGGCATATTTAACAGGCTGGCCGACTAACGGTTTTGCCATCATTATGGTGTTCCAGATAAAATTAGATAAGAACACACCGATTGAAAAAATGACCACTGCTGTATAAGGGCTTAATTTTCCAGGCTCAAGATGTGCCGAAATTTCAGACATTGAAGCAGCAACAAACCTGTAAAAGAATCCCATAAGAACTCCGGCTATTATTGCAATAAGAAGCCCTTTCGAAACCGTTTTCTCGGATGTTCCCGATAATTTACGGTATGCAACCGCATTCACTATAATAGCGATAACCACGCACGCTACACCTAAAAAGAGGAATGTAGGATTGCCGACAGGCGAACCAATATAATTTGTTATAACACCCAGGACAAGTGCAAGGCCGACACCCACAGGAAAAGCTACTGCCAGGCCTGCAATATCAATGGCTACTACAAGTAAAATATTAGACAAATTGAATACAACACCGCCTAAAAATGCAGACCAAAGATTTGATGTGTCTGCCTGTCCTAAGTCTTCCAGAAAGCTTCTTCCATCCGTTCCGATACTGCCCATAGTAAAAGCCAATATTAAAGCCAGTAATAAAACTCCTATGGAATAGTCCCAATAAAATAATTGGAAACGCCATTCTTTACTTGCAAGTTTTTGAGTGTTTCCCCATGAACCCCAGCATAACATAGTGACAAAGCACATAATTATGGCCACTGTATAAGACTGTACGACTACCATTTGTACCTCTTTTAATTTTTTTATTTGTTAGTTAATACGTTAATTAATTTATATAAAATCTTTTTCTCATCCGAATAATACAGAATTATTACAAAAACTTTTATTGTCCTTCCTTAGCATTTATATCCTCAGGAGGAGTAGTTACTTTCACCGGTTCTGTTAAAGCCGATACATTACCTGCAAAATCAAATGCCTGTACACGGTATGAATAAACCGAATCAGGGTTTACTCCCCTGTCGGTATATCCTGTTAAGTTTTTTTGCTGGCCCCGGTCATCATTTATCATCCGTTCCTGTCTTTTGGCAATCTTCATTCCGTTCCTGTATATATAATACCCGCATACACCTATATTATCCGTAGATGCATCCCATTTCAGTTTTGTACTCCCATCGGAATTAAGAACTGCTTTAAAATTCTGCGGAACAGAAGGAGGAATGGCTTCAACCGCTCCGTTTTTCAGGTATCCCATATATGTTTTATGATATCCGGGATCTGTATTATACGGGCTGTTATAATGACTATAAGCAAATGTAATGAAATTTTCCACATAGGGCTGTTCTAATTCCATTTGAGAAACAAAACGGCCAACCGTTGCAGAAAGCCAGTCAACATGGTCAAAAGTTTCAACGTCTGACCAGAACTTTAATCCCGGTTTAGTGTCAGCAGCCTGGCGTAACGCCGCAAACCATGTTGCAACTTCATCCAGTTTTAGCCCGCCTGCGCCAACACAGTCCTGCGGTGCAAAAATATCTCCGTCGGATGTATGTATGCCGGCCAGAACATGTATCCACAATTCTTTATATGCTTCCGGCGAACCGAATTCGGACCTCATAAACGGGCACCACATAAACGGCAGCTTTTCATTCTTCGCTGTAAGATGATCAAGCTGCATATTCATTGCACGTACCAGTACATCCTGCTGAACAGTTGTAAGGCTTACATTAGCAACTTCATAAACCCAGTACCATCCGTAAAATGCAGACGGATATTTATTTTTGTATTTAGCCCATACTTCATCGCAAACTTTATTATCAAATTCCATTTGATTGTATAGCCAGGTTGAATCAACCCCCGGAGCCTGCCACCATTTTTCGTTCATACCAATACCGATAAATACTTTAATGCCCGCTGCTTCGGCATTTCTAAGGCAGATATCAACCATATCATTGCCATTCAGGTAACGACTTAACGTAGTATTCGGAAGGCCTGAAGGATAAAGAGTAGCAGCATTTCCGCCGTCCTGGCTTTCAGCTACAGCGCCTATAATCAGGTAATGCATGCCTGCTTCCTTCATCATTGCAAACTCCTTCTGCCACCTTGCATCATCCCATGAGCCGCAAAGCTGAGCCTGAACGAAAGAGCCGTCTGCAACGGGTTTCTTTGAACCGGCAATACCTGAAAAGTTCAGAAGTAATAAAAATAGGATTAACATACCCGGATGGAATGAAAGTTTTTTTTCGATGTGGCCCCGTTGATTTTTACTTAGCGCTTTGAAATTTTTATTCTGCAATTTTATTATTTTTCTCATGGATCCTTCCGCATTCTTCCAAAGTTAGTTACGGTAATGTTTTCTCATTATTATTACCCAGGAATTTAATATTTTTTAGTTTCTTATGCTTTTTATTTGTTTCAATAATATTGAATTTTTCATTTATTACCAAATAATTATCACATTTTCTTATATAATCTATTTCCCTTTACTTTGCTTTTCCATCTATTTTTATGCTCATAGAAACACCATTTAATTTAAAAGTAAACACATTTTTAACCTCAGATAAAACTAGCCGTCCGGAATAAATCCGGCCGGCTAATTTGAGGTATTTGAAATCGCTATAAATATTCTGCCAAAAGGAAATAACCTGCATGGAAGAGCTGGCGGTTAAAATCAGAATTAAATGGCAAAGGATAATTTTCTAATAACAAGGGACTTCCGGGAAGTTCTATGCTGCCGACTTTTTCACCGGCGCCTTTTATAACCTTGCTGAATATTGGTTCGCTCTTTTTACCAAAACAATTTATTGCAACGACCTTGATGATATAGTCATTTTTATATGACAGGCTGAACGGCTTTAAAAGTGTATCGGCAAAGTAAACTGTTTTTGTAAGTACGGAATCCATTTCATCAGTGTTTGCATGGAGGTAAAAATCAGATAATGCAGACATAGTTTTAATTACTTTGCCTGTTTCTTTATCTATGAATGAAATCTGGTAGCTATATACCATATCGTTATCTGTTGCCTGGGTAAACTGAACAACATACTTCTGATTATACTTAGGATTTTTCAGCACTTCTTTAACTGTTGCACCTGCCGGAAAGGCCGGGGCGCTTTTACCGAATGTTTCTGCTTCCTGAGCAGGGGTATAGTATAATAATTGAGACTTATCAGCTTTGGGTGCAGGAATAAGCCAGGGCTGTTTAATTTCTTCATTACTTGTAAAATCCAGCCTTGTTATTTTTACATTGCTGTTTTTATCAACTTC
>JARLHB010000388.1 GCA_031292465.1 Ignavibacteriaceae bacterium | reverse complement strand
TAATGTGGGCTTTTCCCAGGGATTTGAGAACTCGGTAATAGAAATAGGTGAGCCGTCCCCTTCTGTAAAATTACCGTTTATATCCAACTGTCCGAAATGAAATTCTCCTACAGTAAGGAAGAATAAAAAATCGCCCTTGATAAGTGCAGTAAGGAAATTATCGCTTACATTTTCCGGAGCCGATGAATGCAGGCTCACCTTTTTGAGCTGATACGGATTGTTGCCATTAAATTGCTCTATAAATACATAACCTGATTTTTCATGCGGCCATAATCCCTGAATCTGTCTTCCATTGCCGGTAGATGAGTTATATGCAGGCACAACCTGGAATTTGCCGAAGGCCGGGACACCGTTCTGATAAATCACATCCATATAGTTAAGGCAATTGGAACTGGCAGCAGAAATGAACAGACGGGTTTTTAAATAAGCTGATGAGTCCGGTGATAACGGAACATTAACAGCTGCCATGGATTGTATAAAACCGCCATATAAATTTGTGTTGTGCGGATAGCTGAACTGTGCTGTTGCTAATGAATAAAAAAGAATACAATTACAAAACAAGCAGAGTAAGAATTTCTTAAACCAATTCATTTTGTCTTCTCCTATTTTATTTCAATCCACTTTTACTTTATTCTATAAATATTTTTCGCCCATCATTATTTAATAAATACGACCGGATGCTACAGCATAAATAATATTTATTACCGTTCTATAAGCTATAATAAACTATTCCGGCGTTAGTAATGTATCCCTGGAATGGGAGTTTTGCCAATTGCCGGAACATACGAACAGATAGTTTATCGAAGACTAAAATAGTTGATCTTATAATTCGTCACTTTTGCAGTAAATAATAAATTGAATTAATTGTTTCGTAAGTACGAAATCACAGGATTAAATAATCAGGCATAATTGATTATCTTAATAATTTCGCTGTATAAGAAATGTGGATGAATCTGCGGTAGTCACTCTTTTTTCATCCCCCGCTCAACCCAGTTGTAAACATTAATAATAATTTTGTTAATGTCAATAGAGCGAATAATAAAAAAAATATTTTTACAGGGTAAAATGCAAATGCCAAAGTTAATCTATGAGTCATTTTGCAAAGCCTCTCCTTCAGGAAAATTTTTGAATCTTTCAATCTTTAAATTTTTCAATTACTTTATTGCCTCAATTAACTTAATTTTAAGTTTATAATAATTATTCATTTGGTAAACATGCAGACAAATAAAATCTTTTTTACGGTTACTTTATTATTATCAATAATATTTTCGACCAAAGCCTTTTGCCAGTACGATATTACGTTAAAACAGGAGCAAAAGGGATATAAATTAATACAATCGGCTAAAATTAAATCGGTTACGCAAATACTTTTTAAATTCATTGACAGCAAGCCTGATACTAATGGGCAAACTATAATGTATAATGAATTCGACAGTACCGGCAAATGTATCCACTGGATAAAATACTGGCCGGATGGTGCTAAAGTTGAAGAAACAAATCAATATGCCTATGACGGGAAAGGTCATATTTCCGGGATAACATCTAAGGGCATGGACGGGAATTTAGATACTCGCACTGAAAATACATTTGACGTTAACGGAAATGAAATTGAGTCCAACAAGTATATTTCAGGCGGCACGCTTGTTACTACCTATACACACAAATACGATAAAAAAGGAAGGGAAACAGAACAGACTATAACAAAAGGCAGCGACCCGATTCCGAGGAGAAAAGTTTTTACATACAACGATTTAAAAAACATTATTGAAACTGATTTCTTCAGACAGGATACCATTACCTATAAATATGTAACACAATATAACAGCGGAAATAACCCCGTGGAAGAAAATCAATTTACCCCCGAAGGAGAGCATACAAGGCGTATTTTATATTCATATGATTCCAATGGCAATCAAACAGAATGCAGAACCAGCTACGGGGACGGCAAACTTATTTCCGTGATAAAATATACTTATGATAAATTCGGTAATATACTTGAAGAAACTCAGTATAGTTCAAAAGAAGAGCCGGAAAGTATAGTAAAGTATAATTACGATTATATTAAATAAGAACCGGGAAGCCTAAATAAAATTTATGGAAGGCTTGTTTTTAAAGCCTTCCATTATAATTAGAATAAATCTTTAAACGCCGGTTATAATTTCCCGGTGACTGCACTACAACAATTATTTAACATCCAATATTTCAATATCAAACACAACTGTTGAGTTAGGAGGAATTTTCCCTACCTGCCTGGGCCCGAAAGCTAGTGAAGCCGGAATAAAGAATTTAGCCTTAGCGCCTTTGTTTAATAGTTTAACTCCTTCATCCCAGCCGTCAAGCACTGCTTTGTACCCGACTCTGAAAGTAAAAGGTGTTTCCCTTTCGACAGAACTGTCAAACTTATCGCCGTTTAACAGATAGCCGGAATAATTAACGGTTACAAAGTTGCCGTCAGCTACATTAGGGCCTGTTCCCTGCTGTATAATTACATAACGCAGCCCATCTTTGGTAACACTTAATTTGGTTGTATCTGCCGTCCATGGTTTTGCAATAGTCGGCTGCTTTGCGCTTAAAAGCTTAACCTGAAGCTTTAAGCCCGGATGCGGAGGCATCATATCCATTTGTCCATGCGTATTTGGCGCAGATGGCGGTAGAACTATTGTCCTTGTGCCGCCGACTTTCATTCCTACTATTCCTTCGTCGCTGCCTTTAATAAAGGACTGTCCGTCCAATAAAACTTTTATCGGTACATTTTTAAGTTTTGTAGAAGCAAAAATATAACCCATCTTAGTCGAATCTTTATTCCAGTCTTTAAATACCTCTGCGGAATCTTTCATAATTACCCATCCGGTAAACTGGAATGAAACCAAATCGCCTAACTTAGCCTCAGTACCTGTACCGACTGTATCATCTTCATATTTTACGCCTGATTTTAATGTAACCGGTTTTTTGGAACATCCGGCAATTAACAAAAGAAGCATTAACACAATTATTTTTTTCATATTTTTTCCTTTAGCTGAACACAATACGTATTGAGAACAATAATTTTTTAAAATTAAAGTGTTAATTTAGCACTTTAATTTTAAATATTTATTTATTTTCCGCTTATGAAAAACACAATAGGTGCATCATTCTACATCAGATTTCTTCTAACCTCAATAATAATTATTGTTTCAGGCCTGTTTTTTTTGAATAACAACTTCGGGGAAAATTATTATGCGGGTGACCCGGTTATAATTGACTCCGATATTACGCTTGCCAAGGCGCTGGAAAACATTACAATACCTGATTCTATAAAGAAAAATCTTGCCATCGTGGATGTAAATTATTTTTCTTTTGACAACAGGCTTCACAAAGGACAATTGGTTATCAGGAAAGAACTGGCGACAGATATTAAGGCAATATTTAAAGAGATTGAATATTCGCACTTCCCCGTCGAAAAAGTTATCCCTATAGTAAAATACAACTGGTCGGATGATGCTTCGATGGAGGACAACAATTCATCTGCTTTTAATTACAGAACTATAAAAGGTTCAAAAGTAATGTCCTTCCATTCAAAAGGACAGGCAATAGATATAAATCCGCTGATTAACCCGGAAATAAAGCACGGTGAAGTATCACCCGCCGGGGGTGTTTACGATACAACCAAACCCGGAACAATTACGATAAATTCAATCGTATTTAAAGCTTTTATTAAGCGGGGATGGCAATGGGGCGGACAGTGGCATAGCTATAAAGACTATCAGCATTTTGAAAAAGCGAATGTAAATGATGATAATATTGCTGCTAAAGGCAATACCGTAATTCCCTTCAAACATGCGGTAATTAGGGCAAAGAAGTTAATCAAGAAGCATTAATATTGCACATTAAACTGATAAACATACCTCCAGCCTATATAAGAGCCGGCAATGCTTCCGGCTAAAATGCCAATACTGCTTCCGGTAAATACTTCCGTATCAAAATTATATTGCTGGTTATGTATTCTATCTAATGTTGAGTAAACCCCTGCTATTGTTCCTATAATAAATCCGGTAACCGCCCCGGGATAAATTCCTTTCCAATTATTTTTATAACTTACTGATTTTACTTTATCAACCGGTGCAATGCCCTTAATGTTTGTCAACTCCCTCACTTCGCTAAACTCAATAGAATCTTTACCCATCTTTATACTTTCAGCTAAAAATCTGGTGTCATTTTTTAAGGATATATCCGCCGATCTACTATCAATACTTAAATATTTAATATTCTTAATTTCCTGTAATGCAAATTTTCTGTTTGCTTTATAAATGGATCTGGTTAATAAGTAAAGCGTATCATTTAATACTTCCGCACCATCTTTAATATCAATAACAGAATCATTCATCAGTTGCGCCCTGGCGTTTCTATCCTGCAATGAACTGTTAAACTTACTGTAAAATTCCTGTTTGGAAGTAAAATCTTTTAGTGTATAAGTAGTTGAACACCCGGTAAATAAAAGAAGAGATAAAAAAAATAATAGTACGGATTTATCTTTCATAAATATCCCCCAAATTAAAACTGAAAGGATAAGAGAGCTTATCCTTTCATCATTTTAACAAAATCCAGCTCTATTTTTTCTTCACAGAAGAAAGGTTCGCCGTGGAATTTACCAATCTGGAATCCATAAAACTCCGAACGTGATTCCACATATTTAACAAATTCAGGACGGCTGATAAATGTCTCAGGCTCCATACTTTTGGGATTATGAAACTGCGAG
>JARLHB010000387.1 GCA_031292465.1 Ignavibacteriaceae bacterium | reverse complement strand
GATTTATAATCTTAATTATAATCAGCAAAATGTTTATGGCAAAGCTGATTTAACTGCCAATGTTTATTACCATCATTTAAGGACAAGATATGATGATCCCGATTATATAGATGTAAGCAATCATAGTGACCATAAAATGATTGCATACGGCCTGGATTTAACACAAAACAATCCTATTTCAGATTTGATTTCTTTAACATATGGTTACGTTTACAGGCATGATAATGTAAACAGTAATATTCTTGGCGAAAAAGACCGCAATACACACAGCGGACATGCAACTGTAAATGTTGGATTTAAAGATGTAGACTTTTTCTTCAGCAACATTTCTATAGTTCCTGCTGTCCGTTATGATGCGCCGTCAGATTTCGATAAAGTATTCAGTCCTAAAGTTAGTGTCGCTTTATCAAATACCAGTCCTTATGCTTTTACAATTGATGGTAACGTAAGCAAATCTTACAGAGCTCCTACATTTGATGATTTGTATTGGCCGGAAGACGCATATACTGCTGGAAATCCAAACCTGAAACCTGAGAAAGGCACAAGCTTTGAAGGTGGTTATGGACTTGTTTTGCCGTGGCTTAATAAGACACAAATTAAAATGAATTATTTCTACAGCAAACTTACAGACCAGATTATATGGGCACCGAGAGCTGATTATAAATGGACACCTACAAACGTGTCTGAATCGCAGACCACTGGCTTGGAGTCATACATCGGAACAAAGTTCTTAGATGATAAAATTAATCTGGAAATAAATCATACTTACATGGATGCCAGGGATAAGAGTGAAGGAGATACTAAAGATAAGCTTTTGATCTACCGTCCTTATCATAAATTGGATGTTAATGCAGGTGCAGCAGTTGATATTTACAGTATTAATTTAAACTTTCAATACATGAGTAAAAGATATGCAGATTCTTATAATACCGCTTATTTAGGTGATGTAAGATTGTGGAATGCAAACGTTGGTGTTAGCCCTACATTTGCTAATATCAAATGGATGCTGAGATTAGATTTCAACAATATATTAGATGAAAATTATCGTTTAAGCGATGGTTACCCGATGCCGGGCCGTGAAATACGTGTAACGGTTGGCCTCAATCTTTTATAATGTCCTATCAGGTTTAGGAAGGCGTGCTGATAAAAAATTATCAGCACACCGGATTTTAATTCAACGATAAAAGTACGCAAACTAAAAATAAGGGTCGGCAGGTGAAAAATAAATATTTAAAGTTCGCGCTAATTATTTTATCCATCTTGATTATCAAACCGTCATTTGCTCAAAATCAGGGAGTAATTTCAGGTGTAGTTAAAGATGAGAAAACAGGTGAAACACTATACGGTGTTAATGTGTATTTAAAAGGCACTCACATTGGTGATGCAACAAATGTAAAAGGCAGGTATTCGATTTTAAAAGTTCCGGCAGGCAAGTGTACGCTTGTTTGCAGCATGGTTAATTATGTTAAAGTTGAAAAAGAAATAGAAGTGAAGGATAATGATAATATATCAATTGACTTTAACCTGGTGCCGGATGACCTTACTTATTCGGAGGTGGTTATAACTGCCACGCGTAATGAAGAATTAGTTACCTCTATTCCGGTAGCTACAGATGTATTAAGCACAAAGAAAATTGAAAATACAAACGCAAAAAATGTCGGCGAAGCATTGCAATCGGTTGGCGCTTCGCTTATAAAAAGCTATGGCGCTGTGGGTTCGCTTGAAACGATTTCTTTAAGAGGTTCAACTGATTCCCAGGTGCTGATACTGGTCGATGGGCAGAGATTAAATAATGCACAGAGCGGCTCGGTTGACCTCAGCTCAATTCCAACTGATGCGGTTGAAAGAATAGAAGTTGTTAAAGGCGGTAATACAGCTATGTATGGAAGTGATGCTGTTGGAGGTGTAATAAACATTATTACCAAGTCTATGACAAAAAATAACAGCCTTGATCTGTCTGCAAGCGGGCTTTACGGTACGTACAATACGCATATTTATGATGTGTCTGCAAGGCAGGGAATAAATAATTTTGATTATTATCTGTCATACAACAGAACACAATCAGACGGTAATTATGATTATACGGATAATACCGGCGCCAAAACAACATTGAAAAACGGCGATACAAAAGCAGACAACATATTTTTTAAAGCTGCCTATTTATTTGATGATAATTCAAAATTGTCTGCATTCCACAAATATTACAGAGCGGATATAGGTTCACCCGGTTCGATTGATTACCCGAATTATTCTGCAAGAAATAAATATAATAATAATCATACAAGCATCAGTTACGAAGGATTAATGGCAGGGCCTTTTGCGTTTAACTTTAATGCTTATTATTTAAATCAGGAACAACATTATGTTAATCCGGAATCTTATCTGGGAATAGAAGAAAATGTATATTATATAAAAGCTCTGGGATTTCTTGCGCAGGCTTTTACCGACTTAAATCAATTAGGGCTTCTGTCTTATGGATACGAATTCAGGCAGGATAAATTGAGTAGTAATGATTTGGTAAATTATGCGCCAATACCTTTTATTGGCGATCATCAGCGGAATGTAAACAGCGTATATTTTCAGGATGACTGGAAATATGATCTGGACCATGTATGGAAAATTAATGTTATACCAGCTGTACGAATGGATAACTATCCTGAAGATGCAATCGGGTCTCAATATTCCCCAAAGATAGGAATTAACCTTAGCCATAATGAAGAATGGCGCGGAGCCATCAGAGGTAATGTGGGCAGAGTTTTTAGAGCGCCTACTTACAATGACCTTTACTGGCCGGAAGATTCATGGACTAAAGGAAACCCGGATTTGAAGCCTGAAAAAGGTTACACTTATGATTTCGGATTTATACTTCAATTTAAATCTGCCGGAAGCTGGAGCATTGAAGCCACATACTTTGCGAGCAAGCTTAATGATTTGATACTATGGGCACAGGGTACTGATAAATGGATGCCCTCAAATGTTGCTAAGGCAAATACTTCCGGTATTGAATCGAAAATTGACTGGCATGGATTCAATAACATCGTCAACATACAAACATCATATACATATATGGAAGCAAAGGATGACAGTGATGATCCGGAAACTTCAGGCAAATATTTAATATATAGGCCAAAGAACAAATTTGACGCGAATATGAATCTTAGTTATGGAATAACGTCGTTTAATCTCTTTTATAATTATGTAGGTAAAAGATTCCATGATGCTTTGAATACTGTTGAATTAGGCAGTTATGAGTTGATAAGCGCTAACATTGGCGCTTCACCAAAGTTATGGGGTATCAATTGGAATTTCCGATTAGAGGCAAATAATCTTGCAAATAAAGAATTGCAGATTGTCCAGGGCTCGCCTTTGCCGGGAAGAGAGATCCGTTTTTCATTTGGTGTTAATACTTCCATAACGGATTTTCATTTTTAGAACTTAAGTATTATTAATGTATTAAGGAGATATAATGGCAAGTGAAGATTATATAATCAAGGATATTAACCTGGCACCCAAAGGTGAAATACTTATTGAATGGGTTGCTAAGTGGATGCCGGTTTTAAATAGTTTGTATGAAAAATTTAAAGGGCCGGGCGCATTTAAAAATAAAAAGATTGCGCTGTGCATTCACCTTGAAGCAAAGACAGCTTACTTAGCTCTCATAATAAAAAAGCTGGGCGCTGAAGTCTGGATAACAAGCAGCAATCCTCTTTCGACTAAGGATGAGGTAACTGCTGCATTGGTAAAAGAAGGTGTGCATGTTTTTGCAAAACATGGCGCTTCAAGTGAGGAATACTGGTCGTATCTTGAAAAAATACTAAAGAACAAAATGGATGTAATTGTGGATGACGGTGGAGATATTTGCGAATACCTGCATGAACATCCTGAATACGGAACGAATGTTCTCGGTATATGTGAAGAAACGACAACAGGTGTGAACCGTTTGAAAGAACTAAATTCAGCCGGTAAATTGAAATATCCTGCCATTGCTGTTAATGATGCAAAATCAAAACATTTGTTTGATAACCGTTATGGAACCGGGCAATCTACATGGACTGCAATTACACACCTTACCAACTTAAATATAGCGGGTAAGTGTGTTGTTGTTGTCGGCTATGGCTGGGTTGGCAAAGGTGTTTCTGCAAGAGCTAAAGGAATGGGCGCTGATGTAATTATAACCGAAATTGATCCATGGAAAGCCCTTGAAGCAAGGATGGATGGTTTTCGTGTTATGACAATAGCTGCCGCGGCGCCTCTTGGCGATTTCTTTATTACTGCTACAGGAGAAAAAGAAGTGATCCGCTTAGAGCATATCGAGAAGATGCATAGCGGGGCATTCCTTGCTAATGCAGGCCACTTTGACTTTGAAATTGATATTACTTCGCTTAAGAAAACTGCAAAATCATGCCAGGTTGTCCGGGACGAAATAGAAGAGTACATACTTAAAAACGGTAATAGAATATATGTCCTTGCAAGAGGAGGTATAATTAATATTGCCGGCGGACTTGGGCATGCTGCCGATATAATGGATATGTCATTTTCTGTTCAACTAAGCTGCCTAAATTATTTCCTTACTTCCGGTAAGCTTGAGCCGAAGCTGATTAAAGTTCCTGAAGAAATAGACCGCATGGTTACGGAGGAAAAACTTGGAGTTGAAGGAATTTCAATAGATAAAAAATAGAAGCAGGGTATTATGTTATATAAGATTTTAACGGATTCATGATACAGTATTTATTCGCATGAACCCGTTATCCTGCCCCCCTTCTCATCTCCCTGTCCGCCCCCTGGCGGGCAGGGAAGAGAAGTAAAAATTCAGATTTGATATAATATATAATGCCGGCATCAGGATATTATGGAATAATAATATCCTGAAAGTAAAACAACCGTATATCTTCTTGATATACGGGAAACAAAATAACGCTGCAAATTTTCACTAACTAACTCTAAAAGAAGGTCCCTTTATGGATGTCTCACACATACTTAATTTTATAGGAATACCGTCATTACTAATAATTGCCTGGCTGCTTTCATTAAACAGGAAAGTTGTTAACTGGAGAGTGATTATTTGGGGACTAACAATTGAGCTGGTTTTTTCAATAATTATTTTTGTCCTGCCGGTAGGCGCTCAATTCTTTCTTGTGGTAAATGATGTAGTAAACAGCATTCTTGACAGTGCGGCTGCTGGTACGCAGTTTGTCTTTGGAAGGCTTGCTCTTGGACCGGGAACTACGTCTGCTTCAGGCGAAACTTCTTTAGGATTTATTTTCGCATTTCAGGGCTTGCCGGCAATTATATTTTTTGCAGCTTTGGTAGGAGTGCTTTATTATACCGGGATTATGGGGAAAATAATAAAAATATTTTCATATTTATTTACTAAATTAATGCACATAAGCGGCGCTGAATCGTTATGTGCGTCGTCAAGTATATTTGTCGGAGTTGAAGCCGGGCTTATTATTAAACCGTATATTTCAAAAATGACGCGTTCTGAATTAAATACAATAGTTACAGCTGGCATGGCTACTATTTCATCCAGCATGCTTGCCGTATATATTATGATATTGAAAGGAACTTTTCCAACAATTGCAGGGCACCTGGTTTCTGCATCCATTATGAATATTCCGGCAGCCATAATAATGTCTAAAATTCTTTATCCCGAAACGGAAGTTCCTGAAACATTAGGGAAAAGCGTAAAGATAGATTATAAAAAGGAAGGCAGCTTATTTGAGGCAATATTAAATAGTTCAAATTCAGGATTAAAATTAATCGTTGGTATAGCAACTCTTCTTCTTGCTGTATTGGGATTAATGTCTTTTGCAGATAAAATACTTGTTTTGCTGGGAACTCAAATAAATCATTTGTTGTCACTGAATATTGACTGGACACTGAAAGGATTACTCGGATACCTGTTCTATCCCTTTGCGCTTTTAATAGGTATACCGTTTAACGAAGCAATTCCTGTAGCAAAAATTATTGGGGAACGATTAATCCTGACTGAAGTGGCATCATTCCAGGACCTGGCTAAAGTTCTTGCCTCAGGCAATACCATTTCACCACGCTCTGCTGTAATGACTACTTATGCATTAACCGGTTTTGCTCATATTGCGTCAATTGCTATTTATGTAGGCGGATATATTGCTTTAGCGCCGGATAGAACAAAGGATATGACTAAAATGGGATTCCGGGCGCTTCTGGGAGCAACGCTTGCATGCTTATTGACAGCGTGTTTTGCAGGATTATTTTATGGTAATAGCACAATATTATTTGGACACTAATATGCTGAAAGATAAAAAGAATACCGATGCAATTATAGAAATGCCTAAAGCAGAGATACATCTGCATCTGGAAGGCGCATTCACTTTCGATTTCTTATTCGAGCTTATTCAGAAGAACGGAGGAGATCCGGGGATTAGTAGTATCGAAGACCTTAAGAAAAAGTTTGTCTTCAAAGACTTTTCACATTTTATTCAGACATGGTTATGGAAGAATAAATTTTACCGGAAGCCGGAGGATTTTGAAGAATCTGCATACCAGACAATAAAAAATTTATCCCTGCAAAATGTTATGTATGCCGAAGTGTTCTTTTCTCCCTGGGATTTTATTTCACAAGGGATGAAAATTGAAGAGATTACAGAGGCTACAATATCAGGAATCAGAAGAGCCGAGAGGGAGTATTTAATAAAATGTAATCTGATTGCCGATATAGTAAGGAATTACGGCGCTGAAACTTCGATACAAAGATTAAACCAAATAACTCCTTATCTTAATAAAGGAGTAATAGGTATAGGGCTGGGCGGAAGCGAGAAAGAATTTCCAGCGGTTCTTTTTAAAGAAGTTTTTATTGAAGCAAAGAAGAGGGGGTTCAGAACAACCGTACATGCCGGAGAAGCTGCAGGCGCAGAATCGGTTTGGTCCGCCATTCTGGATTTACATGCAGAAAGAATCGGCCATGGTGTAAGGGCAATTGAAGATCCCAAACTTATAGGCTATCTTTTGGAAAAACAAATACCGTTGGAAGTATGTATTACCAGTAATATAAAAACTAAAGTATTCGATAATTTAATGGAGCACCCCTTCGACTATATGTATAAAAAAGGATTGAATGTTTCGGTAAATTCAGATGACCCGCCTATGTTTGGCGCTGATATTACTGATGAACTGACGATGCTGTATAATAAGCTGGATTATTCATTGAACGATCTTAAAACTCTGACAAAGAAAGCGATTGAAGCAAGTTTTCTTGAAACTTCAGAAAAGAAAAAGTATTCTGATAAAGTTGATAACTATTTAAAGAATAATTAACTACATGTAAAGGGAAAATATGTTCAGGAATTTACCGCTAATAGAAGTAATAGGTTATATAGGTTCCGTACTTGTCGCAATTTCATTAATGATGAGTTCAATAATAAGACTGCGAATAATTAATTTGATCGGATCGTCAATATTTTCGATATATGGATTCATTATAGGGGCTGTTCCTGTGGGCCTGCTTAACGGATTTATTGCTTTGATAAATGTTTATTACCTATTTGAAATGCTTTCAACTAAAGAATATTTCAAAGTGCTTGAAGTTCAAAATGATTGGGAATATTTGAAATATTTCTTAAACTTTCATGAGAAAGATATAAAAGAATTTAATCCGGGTTTTGAATTTAATCCGAATGATAAGTGGAGAATTATATTCATGCTGAGGAATTCTGTACCGGCGGGGCTTATATGCTTTGAGTATCTGGATGAAAGCAGTTTATTCGTCAAATTAGATTATGTAATACCGGGTTACAGGGATTTTAAGACGGGAAAATATATGTACCGTAAAATTCTAAAAGAAGCAAAAATAAAAAAGATATATACCGGGCATGGCAACAGGAAACACGAACAATATTTAAGAAAAATGGGCTTTGTAAAAACCGACCTGGACTCGAAATCTGTTTACTGTCTGCAACTTGCACAATAATATAGTTTCCCTGCTGTTCTAAATAAATTAGAAGCCCATTCCGGGTTCAATTATATGATAGGAAATAGTAGTTGTCAGGAGTTTAATATAAAAGATGCATAACAAGGATTTAAATAATGATTAATATGCATAAAGAATATTCGAGCATAATAGATGAAATTAAGAAACAGGTACCATTTGAACCTGAGATTTGCATAGTGCTTGGCAGCGGCCTGGGGGATTTTGCCGGGAAGGTTGAAACTTTAAAATCTATCGCCACGTCGTCTATTCATAATTATCCAGTCTCCACAGTGGAAGGGCATCAGGGCTATTTGCATTTTTCCAGGTACGGCGGAAAAAAACTTCTTATTTTACAGGGCAGAATTCATTACTATGAAGGATATTCTATTTCGCAATGTGTTCTTCCCATGTATATTGCTGCAAAATTAGGTTGTGGAAAAGTATTGCTTACAAATGCTGCAGGTGGAGTTAATCCACTCTTTAAGCCCGGCAGTTTAATGCTTGCTTCTTCATTTAACAGTTCTGTAATTTCAAAAAAACTTGCCGATCTGCTGGGATCCGGAACTCCTCATCAGAAAAATTTATTTTTGAATTTACCTTCAGAAGAGATGAATAGTAAAATTATGGATGCCTCGTTTAAAGAGAATATTTCTTTATGCAAGGGACTTTACTGGATGACAATGGGGCCAAGTTATGAAACGGTTTCCGAGATAAAAATGTACAGGAAATATGGAGCAGATGCAGTAGGTATGTCAACAGTGCCTGAAGCATATTATGCTTCTTCCATGGGGCTGGATGTCGCATCAATTTCATGCATTACAAATTTTGCTGCGGGGCTCTCTGCACAAGCACTGTCCCATGCCGAAGTTATGGAAACTGCCGACCGCGTTAAACATGATTTTGAAAGATTGATAAAAAAATCGATCGAACTTCTTTAAAATATTTTAAGAATTTTTATTCAACTTGCATTCCAAAAGTCTTTCGGCCAGATTTGCAAAATCTATATTATTAGTCATTGTTAATATATTTATCTGTTCTTTTGTAAATGCTTCAATGCCCATGAACGCACCGCAAATTCCGCAGGACATGGCTCCGATAGTATCTGTGTCTCCGCCTATATTTGCTGAGTACAATGCACATTTTAACGGATCGCCTTTTGCCCGGTAAACTAATGCAAGGGCTGCCGGAATTGATTCTGTTGCAGGAAGGCCGGTTCCGATTTTATCATAAATATCCTGAAGCATTTTATCATCATCACTTTCATGTTTAGTAATTTCAACAGCAAGTTCAATCCTTTTTATTATAGATGCTCCTACAGTTTCATAACCAAAGGCCATTCCTTTTGTACATGCTGATTTTGCTATATCAATTACCGTATCAATATTTCTATTCCCTTCTATACTATATGAAACAGCGGCGGCAATTGCTGAAGAAGCAGCAATTGCAAGGTTTGTATTATGTGTGGCAAGG
>JARLHB010000036.1 GCA_031292465.1 Ignavibacteriaceae bacterium | reverse complement strand
TCAAATTCCTTAAATAATTTTTTCTGATCATCCGTACTTAGGCCAATGCCGTTATCTTTTACCCAGAATTTTATATATCCGTTCAATTTATCAGCGCCAAGTGTTATTTCAGGCGGGGTACCGCCGTACTTAAGCGCATTGCTGATATAATTTGCCCACACTTCCTCAATCCATGGCTCATATCCCTGAGCATCCGGCCAGACTTTTGGATAATGTATAATGCCGCATCTTTCTGTTATTTGATTATTTAGACGGAATAATAACTTATCTATTATGGATTTGGTGTCAATCCTGCTAAGCTTTATATCTTCAATTCTTCTAACGCTTGCTAATAGCAGCAGGCCGTTTACAATTTGCACCATTTGCGATGAACTGGATTTTATAATACCGATTGATTCGGCTTTTAATTCATCTGTAACATCATCGTCTTCAAGTATTTCCGAAAATCCTATTAAAGAACCAAGCGGATTCTTTAAATCATGAGCTACTGTATGTGCATATGTTTCCAGGTCATCAAGGGCATTTTTAAGGTCGGTTATATCATAAAGCATAATAATTTTGCCTGATATATTGCCGTTAATGTTTTTAATTGAAGAAATATTCAGAGAATATGTCCTTAAGTCTTTGCCAAACCGGAGTTCTGTTTTTAAATCACTATCTTCATTGTTTACTATTATTTCTGAACATTCGGGAAATATTGTCTTTAAAGGCTTTCCTAAAATATTTTCAGATGAGCGGGAAAGAATTTTCTCGGCATAAGGATTTAGTTCAATAATATATTGGCGCTTATCTATAATAATTATGCCGCTGTTTACGCTTCTGAAAATCTGGTTATAAGCTATAGGCACAACATCAAGGAAATCATACCTGTAATTTAAAAAACTGAATCCTATCCCTATAAATACAAATGAAACCGGGGTAAGATCATACGGATCGAAAGGATTTATTTTTAAGACAAATAGTATATTGGATAAAAGGATAACAAATATTATCAAAGCTATCGGTAAAGCTTGTTTGCGCTGCTGTGCAGGCATCTGCTGAACAGAATGAAGAAGGAGCAATCCGCCAATAATTACAGAAAGGTATATATAGGTAATCAGTATATAGAATCCAAAGGCATATTGTTTTCTGAATACCACCAGCCCGTTAACCTTCACCACCGAGTAAGCGTTATAAAAGAAATGATTATGGTTTACAGTAAGGACAAAAATATAAGCAATAACCGGTATAACAGCTAAAAGTATAAATGCTCTGCGGTTATGAAGGGATTCATAATTTGTATAACTTATTATAAATATAAGCCAAAAATAGGTGGATAGAATAATACCCAGATATTCGACCCTGAGAAAAATCAGCTTCCAGTAAAGTTCAGTGTTGTAAAAATTAAGTATATAGCCGGCGCACCATATGCTTATAGAAGCACATAAAAGGAAAAACTCTTTTGCCCCGCGCACAGGCTGCAGCTTAACTGCCCGGAAAGCAGAAATAAGCGACATGGTTAGCGCTGCAAAGTAGAAAATAGAAACGTAATTAAACTGCCACAAGCCCATTGTTAAAAGCAATCTCTTTGTGCTGAATATTTAATCTGTAACAATATGGCAATTAAAATTTGCCGTATTCAAAAGATAAAGTTAGATAATTTGAATTTAAAAAGTACAGGTTAGCTAAAAAATAATATTAGTTTAACCTGTGAATTCAAAATACCATTTTCTTTTTTTGTTAAAGAATATACTTTTTGTAAAGATTGCTGCCGGATATATGTTTGAAGAAATAAGAAAAAATGTTTATTTTATTTGCGATATAATAATAAATATTGTGACAAAACAAGAACTAATAAAGTATTGGGTAGATTCTTCGGAATCAGACTATCGTACGATGCATAATCTCTATCAAAGTAAAGATTATATGTGGGCGTTATTTCTTGGGCACCTTGCAATTGAAAAACTATTAAAGGGGCTTGCGATACAAAATAATGTACAAAATATTCCGAAATTGCATGACCTAAATAAACTTTCAAAAATAGCAGGACTGGATATTGAAGAATCACTTAAAGATACGTTAGATAAGATTACATTATTTAATATAGAGACACGTTATCCTGATTATAAGAATGAATTTTATAAAAAATGTAATGCAGAATTCTGTTTAAAAAACATTAATGAAATAAGTGATATACGTATATGGCTGATAGGACAATTGAAGACGCAAGTAGAATAGCACATGAATATTTTATGCTGCTATTAAAAGCCGGTTTACCGGTTAAGAAGGTAATCCTTTTTGGATCATACTCACGTAAAGAACAGAATGAGTCAAGTGATATTGATATTGCGGTTGTTCTGAAAGAATACCATAAAGATAAATTTGAAACCCGTTTGGAATTAATGAAATATGCCAGGGAATTCGAAGATGTAATAGAACCGCATCCGTTCCTGGTTTCTGAGTTTGATGAGACCGAACCATTCGCATCTGAAATATTACATTCTGGTATAGAGATTAATTAAAATATGCGGGAATGTGAATGTTGCAATCATTAGTATATAGTATTACAAATAAATATATATAGTTACACAACTGCCACAAGCCCATTGTTAAAGCAATATTTTTGTGCTGAATAGTTTGTTTGATGAGATAAGAAAAAATGTTTATTTTGTCACATTGGTAAAAATGAAAATAAATTACGGCATCTAAAAGGCTAACTTATGGCAAGGAATATTATAAATAGAATAACCATTAACGATAAAATATTAAACGGTAAACCCTCAATTAAGGGTAAAAGAGTTGCAGTGCAAACTATACTTGAATTTCTTTCTGCGGGTGAAAGCGAGAAAGAAATACTAAAGCAATATCCTTCATTAGAGAAAGAGGATATTACTGCATGTCTTAAATTTGCTTCAAAACTGATGGATAGAAATTATACCTTTAAATACGTATCGTAAATGAAAAAATATCTTGTTGATGTAAAATTTTCATATTTCTTTTTGTTATGGTACAAAATAGATAGTGATTTTCCCCACCGTATAATTTTGCATAATCCTCCGCCGAGAGTAATTCATATCCGATTTGGAAATGTATTGATGAAAGAATTATTTTATATACTTTCATCTCTTTGAAATGAATAATAAATCTAAATTGGTAAATGTATTTGAAGACAGAATTGAAGCAATCGAATAAAGCATTTGCTGGGGCAATAATATATAAGATCATATCCCGAAACAATAATGAAAATTAATATTATGGGTGTGCTTAGTTGAACAAATACTTATATAACCCACCGGGATTAATAAAAAAAGTTTTCCACGAGTGGAACTGGAATACGGTAAATAACAAAATATTATTTACATTTGATGACGGGCCCATACCGGAAACTACGCCGGTAATTCTAAATACTTTGGATAAGAATAAAATAAAAGCTGTGTTTTTTTGCGTCGGGAACAATATTGATAAAAACACGGGGCTTGCAAAGGAAATATTATCATGCGGACATGAAATTGGCAACCATACCTATAATCATAAAGTAATTGCCGGGCTTAACCGGACAGACGCTGTAAATGAAATAAATTCATTTATTAATATTGCTAAGGATAAACTTGATTACAGTCCCTGGCATTTCAGGCCGCCTCACGGAAGATTTAATTTCAGAACAAAGAATATTCTGAAAGAATTGGATCAGAGCGCAGTACTTTGGTCTTTGCTAACCTACGATTATAAAAATGATTTGAATATTGTTAAATTAGCTGTAGCGAAATACTTAAAAAGAAATTCCATAATAGTTTTACATGACAGCTTAAAATCAAAAGACATTATATTGAATTCAATAGAGATAATTCTGGAGCAAGCTTCAAAAAAAGGTTTTGAAACCGGAGAGCCGACCGGATGTTTGAAATAATATTCCTTATAATCATCAGCGGGTATTTTATCCTGTCTGTACTGTTTATAATAGGCGCTTCAAAAATATTCCCGCGTATAAGTGAAGATGAACTGCCTTCTGCAACAGTTATTGTTGCGGCAAGGGACGAAGAAAATAATATACTAAGGTGCCTTAAGTCCCTTGATTGTTTGATCTATAATGAAAGCAAGCTGGAAATTATTATTGTTGACGATATGTCAAAAGATAATACCGGAAGAATAATTGATGAATTTATTGCAGGGAAAGCAAAATTCAAAAAAATAGTTCCTAAAAAAGAGATTGGTAACCTTAAGGGGAAAACCAATGCGCTTGCAAATGCAATTGAAGCTGCCAATGGCGAAATAATATTAACAACTGATGCAGATTGTGAAGTTAATCCGATGTGGGCAAAAACTATTGCTTCATATTATCGTAAAGATGTTGGAGTAGTAAACGGATTTACAACGCAGCAGGCTCTTAACGGTTTCAGCGGGATGCAGGCTATTGATTTCATATATCTGCTTACAGTTGCATCAGGCGCAATAAATCTTAACAAACCTGTAAGCTGTATTGGTAATAATATGTCCTACAGGAAAAGCGCATATATTGAAGCAGGCGGGTATGAAAGTCTTCAATTCAGCGTTACGGAAGATTTTAATCTTCTAAAAGCAATCCATAAATTAAATAAGTATAAAGTAATTTTTCCGCTTAATAAAGAATCATTAATAACTTCCATTCCGTGTAATAATATTAAAAGCTTGTTCGATCAGAAAAAAAGATGGGCAGTAGGCGGATTTGATGTTCCATTGCGGGGTGCATTTATTATGGGATTTGCCTTTGCTGCAAATCTTTGTGTCTTATTAACGCCTTTATTTTTCACCTACGGATGTTTATATTTGGCCGTCTTTAAATTAACAATAGATTATTTTGTACTATACCCGGTGCATAAACAGCTTGAAATAAAAAAGAACCTGAGATATTTTTTGAATTTTGAAATTTATTATATCCTTTATGTTATTGCGTTACCCATATCTTTAGCGTTTAACAGAAAAGTTGCCTGGAAGGGGAGAAAATACTAATGCTGCTTCTATGCAATTATTATGTTACTTACAGATGCAATGCATTTTGCGAATTCTGTCATTTCGGAAATCACGAAAATTTCAATAATACTCCTTTTGCAAAACTAGAAGATTTCAAATCTAATGTAAAGCAGCTTGCAGACCTGGGTGTTAAATTTATAGACCTTACAGGCGGTGAACCACTTTTGCATAAAGATATTCATCTAATGGCTGAGTTTGCAAAAGGCCTTAATATGCAGACGAGTATTACAAGCAACGGGCTTTTATATCCTAAGTTTGCAGAAAAGCTTGCCGGCAAAATTAACCTTCTCCATTTTTCTCTTGATTCCCCGGATGAAGAAGAGCACAATAAAATAAGGAAGGTAAATTGTTATAGCCATGTATTGAAAAGCCTTGAAATTGCCAAATCTCTCGGCGAATACCCCGATATTCTTTTTACAGTTACGGATGAAACTTACTTAAAGCTTCCAAGGATGCATGAAATTGCTTCAAAAGCCGGGTTGATGCTGATAGTTAACCCTGTCTTTTCATACTTCGGAAACCCGGGCTTATCTGAGAAAGCCTTAGATTTTCTTGAAGAATATGTTGACGGTAAGATGAACGTTTATATGAACAGCGGATTTATTAAACTTAGAAGAAACGGCGGAAATGATATAAATGATCCTTTATGTAAAGCTGTTTCAAGAGTTGTTGTAATTTCACCATATAATGAAATTATTCTGCCTTGCTATCATTTTGGCAATGAAAGAATTCTTATAGATAAACCAATTAAAGAAATTAGAAAGACTGAGAGGCTTAAATACTTACAGAAGATGGAGGGGCGTTTTGATTTTTGCAAGGGATGTACGGTTAACTGCTACTTTGAGCCGTCTTTTGCTTTCCCAACAAACTCATATGCCATGGCCAGTTTGTCTTCCAAATTTAAATACGGATACAATAAGCTTGTAAAACAGAAAATACAAAAAATAATTAATCCTAAAACGGGAAAACTCTAAATGCAGAAAATTATTTTAATATCAATTCTATTAT
>JARLHB010000386.1 GCA_031292465.1 Ignavibacteriaceae bacterium | reverse complement strand
GGTTATTAGTCCGTATGTTAAAAAACATTTTGTTGATCATGAAATGTATTCTACATCCAGCGTATTAAAAACAATAGAGCTGACTTTAGGCCTGCCCGCAATGACTCAGTTTGACCTGTCTGCTACTCCTATTTTATTTTCTATTACCGATAAACCTAATTTGAATCCTTTTAATTTAGTTAAGCCCACAATTGATATGAATGCCCAAAATACTGCTGATGCTTTTGGCGCAGAAAAGAGCAGTCATCTTAATTTTACTAAAGAAGATGCAATACAGGAGGACGTGTTTAATGAAATCCTGTGGAAAGCTATAAAGGGGACTAACATACGTATGCCTGCACCTGTGCATAGTGCATTTGTAAGGGTAAAAGATCAGAAAAAAGATGATGACGATTAACAATACATTTATTATTTAATCATTCCATTCAAACCTCCTAAGTTTTGGAAAACCGCGGAGGTTTTTTTATAACTTTAATGCTTTAATCAATATTCATCCGAATAGCTAAACAGTGACTCTATACCGTCTGGCAGGGACCGTACAACCCGGCTAAAGATCACTTGAATATTTTTATTACTGCAAACGATTGCAGGGTTAATAAATTCATCAAGTATTTTTTAGTAAAAGCGGCTGTGCACTTTGTAATTTCCTATGCAAAACTGTTTTTGCAATAACAATTTTCACACTGTTAAAAATAAACTTCAGGCATTTATATCAAATCTGTCTTTTATTTCATTTAATATTTTTTAATTTCTCTTTTCGTTAAATGATTGGAACAGTTGAATTTTGAGGTTAAAATAAATGAAAGTATAGCAAAGAAAACATAAAAATTTTAATAGATTATAAAATTAAAGGGAAATAAAGCTTTTTGAGCTATTTTCAAGACATTATAAAAATATAATATTTAAATAATTTGCAATTTAAAATATTATTCAATATAATTGGAAAGGAAAAATAAGAAAAGCAAAGTAAAAGAATAATTTAAGACCGTAAGCAAAAAAAAGTAAAGATAAAACATTATGTTATATAAAAATTCTTCTTTTGTTTTTCATATGGACGAACAAAATAAACGGAAAAATAAGAAGTGAAGCATAAATGAAGTCCCAATCATATAGATGTTAGAGGTTCTAATTCTGCAAGACATGATTGATGTTATTTAAATATAGAGGCAAAAATAAATGAATGTAAAAAATTTACTAATTAACCTGACCATAGTACTTGTTCTTTTATCTCTTTGTAATACCGGATATGCTCAGGGGAAAAAATATCCTAATTTATCAGAAAGCCAGTTAGTGTTCCGCGGAGACGATGGTAAGTGGGATGCCGATAAGGTTCACACATTTTCAGTTGTTGAAGCTAATAAAGACGGTTATAAATATTGGGCATACTACGGACTGTCATATTATGCAAGCGATCCGGCTTTAAGAAATGGTGGATTAGCAAGAAGTAATGATTTGGTGCATTGGGTAAAATATGATGGTAATCCTATCGTTAAAGGGGACTGTAGGTGGCCTACCGTTGTTTTGTCGAAAAAAGTTTTTTACATGTTCTATGCCGAATATGATACAAATAATGACAGCCGCATTGTAATGGTTACAAGCAAAGATGGAATTCATTTTGACAATAAGGTAGAAGTTGTGCCAATGGAAAAGGGCATGCAGAATCAAAACCCGTTTATATATTTTAATAAAAATGATAAGAACTTCTATTTAGCTTATTTCCATGGTATTGAAAAGGGTGACGACCACAGTAAGTATTATGAGAGCATTCAATTCAGAAAAAGCAAAAATATTGCTAAGCTAAGCGAAGCAACGCCAAAAACTATCATGTCATCACCGCATACACTTGCAGCCCCGTCAATTGCTTATTATAACAACAAGTATTATTTGTTTGCAGAATCCTGGGGCGGGAAGAATAATAGTATGTGGGTTACCTTAGGTTTTGTAAGCGATAAAATTGACGGCAAATATACAGAGTTAAGTAACAGCCCGGTATTTGCTGATAATGATGCATGTGCATTCCAATATGTATTGAATAATCAATTATACGTTTTTTATTCGCATTGCCTTGACCTTGCAAAGTTTAACTGGGAATTAAGAATGGTGAAAGTAACAAAATGAATAAGTTTTTAACTGAAATATTAGGACAGCCAAAATCTCTTAAATTAACTCTGGATTACTATTTAAGCGAAGCCGGTGAAAACAGATTAAATGATATAAAAAAATTATTACATAAAGAAGAATTTAAACAAATAATATTTACGGGTATGGGTAGTTCGTACTTCTCATCTTACGCAGCATCGTGTTTATTCAACAATCTTGGCATACATGCGTACGTAATAAATACCAGCGAGCTGTTGTATTATCACTCTTCTTTAATTACTGAAAAAACACTTGTTATTTGCATATCTCAGTCCGGCGAAAGTTTTGAAGTTGTAAAATTAATCAAAGAACTTCCTTCAAACTTTATTTGTATCGGTGTAACCAATGAAGAGCAAAGTTTCCTTTCGAAAAATGCAAAGGAATCTTTATTAAGCAGGGCCGGCAAAGAAGAAATGACTTCCACCAAGACTTTTACCTCGTTAAATCTCGTATTATTCATTTTGGGTTGGTACATCGCAGATAAATGGGGAAAAGATAAGATAAATGAAATTAGTAAAGTAATAACCAATGTTGAGATGATATTAGATGGCAGAGAGAAATTGGTTAATGATCTTTCCGCTTTTTTGGGCGACCTGGAATATATCCAATTTATTGGCAGAGGCCCTTCTTATGCTAATGTCCAACAAAGTGAATTGATGTTTAAAGAAGCCGCAAAACTGCCATCAGCAGTCACGCTTGGCGGAGAGTTCAGGCATGGCCCTATGGAAATGGTAAGTGATGGTTTTAAATCAGTGCTGTTTGCTGCTGATGGAACCACATATAACCAGAATATTAAGATGGCTACGGACATAGCCAAATATGACGGTAAAGTTATTTTAATAACTAATAAAGATCCCAAGTTATCAGATAAGAATATAAAAGTAGTATCTATAAAACAGACAAGCGATGAATACCTGTTTACAATTCAAAGTATTATACCGGTACAATTGATGGTTCTTAATATAGCGCTGTCTAAGGGGCTTGAACCCGGTAATTTTATTCATGGTGGTAAAGTAACGGTAATTGAATAAGAAGAATATGGTAACAACTAATAAAAATAGATATCTGCTGTTAGTAACAATTTCCATGTATGTGGCATTTGGATTAGTTACTTCTGTAATCGGCGTTATAATCGACAAATTTCAGTCGGAATATAATCTTCCATTACAAATAGCCGCACTGCTGCCATTTGCATTCTATCTATCATACGGTTTCTTTTCTATTCCGTTTGGAATAGCGATGGACAGAGTGGGCGCCAGGTTTATCCTGCTTCTTGGAATGGTACTGATGACAGTAGGAAGTTTTCTGTTCTATGTAAGCAATGACTATATAATAGTTATTCTTATGATATTCCTTATTGGAGTTGGTGTAACCGCAATTCAAACTGCCGGAAACCCTTTTATACGCGGGCTGGATGAACCTTCACGTTATACTGCAAATTTAACAACAATTATCGGTATTGGAGCTCTGGGGTATGCTTTTAGCCCTCTATTAGTTCCTTTAGTGCAGAGTAACGGGTTTTCATGGAATACGGTGTATCTAATTTTCGGCTGTATAAATGCAGTTTTATTAGTCATGTTATATCTGGCAAAATTTCCTGAAGTACAAATACTTGATGAAGAACGGATAAAATTAACTCAGGTTACTGCGCTTCTGAAAAACCCGATTTTACTATTGTATAGTTTGGGCATCTTCTTATATGTGGGAGCCGAAGTTGGAACTTCTTCTTATATATTAATCTTTATGAGTAAAGTCCACGGAGTTAGTGAACATGATTCATTTTGGAAAGCGGGTACACTTTTAGGCGCTGCTTTCCCTTCCAAATCGGCATTGGCTGTAGCTTTGTTCTGGCTATTTCAGGCTTGCGGGCGTTTAATTATTGCCCCGATGATGAAACACATTAGTGAAAAGAAAATATTTATTTTCCACAGCCTTGGTACTGTAATATTTTTAGTAATTGCAATTCTGGGAAGCATGAATATCTCTTTAATTGCTTTTGCATTAGTCGGGTATTTTACCTGTGCTTCCTTTACCTCAATATTCAGTGCGGCAATAAACAGTTTTGATTCCAACCACGGTACTATTTCAGGTATACTGGGTACAGCCATTGTCGGCGGCGCTTTTATCGGGTGGCTGGTTGGCGCAGTGGGAGGAATGATGAATATGCAATGGGCAATGATTATAAACCTGATTGCATTTACTTACGTATTCGTATTAGCGGCATGGGGAAAAGGCAAATTAGATGTTAAATAAAGTTTTAGGAACGGATAATTTGAAGAACAGGTTACATATAGGCGTTGACTTCGGCGGTACTAAGATTATGACCGGCGCTATGACCGGAGACGGGAAAGTAGTCGGTGAACCGATTAAGATACCGACTAACAGCAGCGATGAACCGGGTAAGATTGTAAAGAATATTATTAAGTCTATTGAAGAAACGCTTCAGAATATCAAAGCGAATGTTAACGATGTTGAAGGTATCGGGTTAGGTGTTACAGGGCCTTTGGATATTAAGAACGGAGTTATTTTAGAATGTCCGCAGTTACCGACAATGCATTTTTATCCTTTAAAGAAAACGATTGCAGAGCATTTTCCGTTGCCTGTTTATATGAATAATGATGCAAATTGTCTGATCTATGGTGAAGCCCTGTTTGGCAGCGGAATGGGTAAAAACAATGTTGTTGGATTTACCTTAGGCACGGGACTTGGATGTGCAATAATTATAGACAAGAAGATATTCCCGGGTTTTACAGAATCTGCCGGCGAGATATGGACTTCACCTTATGGAGCCGGGATTATCGAAGATTTTATTTCAGGTACCGGCGTTTCAAATATTTATAAGAACATTTGCGGAGAAGACAGGTCTTCATTAGAAATTTCCGTATTGGCAGAAAATTCAAATGCAAACGCTTTAAAAACATGGGAACAATTTGGAAGGCACTTGGCAGTACCACTTGCCTGGACAATAAATTTAATTGACCCTGAACTGGTAATACTGGGCGGCTCAATAGCTAACGCTTATAAATTCTTTTCTCCATCAATGGAAGAGAATCTGCGCAAAAGAATTTGCCCCGTTCCAGCCGAAAAAACAAAAATTGTTTGTGCGGAATTAGGAGCAAATGCCGGCTTTATAGGAGCTGCAGCTTTAGCGATAAAAGAATGTTAAAATAAACATATTAAATACCTGTAAAGAGAAACAATGAAAATATATATAAAAATAATTCTTTCAATTCTTATTATAGCAGGCCCAACAAGTTTAATTGCACAGGAGAGCAGCCCTTCGACAGGTAAGGATCTTATTTTATCAAAATGGAATTTAAAATCGACAGTTTTAGAAAAGACCAGTGGCGAAGATTTATCTAAAGGCAAGTATAGTCCTGATAAATGGTATTCAGTAAATGTACCTGTAACAGTATTGGACGGATTAATAAAAAACGGAGTGTATCCGAATCCGCGTCTTGATATGAATAATTACTTAATACCGGATATATCAGATGAATTTAACGCACAGAACAATTTAACAAAATTTAGTTATCTGCCTAACCATGAAAATCCATGGAAAGCCCCATATTGGTTCAGAACAGAATTTAAAGTGCCTCAAAAGTATTATGGTAAACAAGTATGGCTGAATTTTGACGGAATAAACTATCGTGCGGAATTATGGGTAAACGGTAAAAAAATAGCTGACTCAGTTGAAATGGCAGGAATGTTCCAACGCTTCAAATATAATATTACAGGTTTTGTGAATGAAAAAGGAACTAATTACGTAGCTGTAAAAATATATCCTGTAGATCATCCCGGGACACCAAAAACACAATTTAAGGTTTTCGGAGATCAACGCGGTGCAGTAAGAGACTTGTTCAAAGATGTGACAATGAAACTTACCGGCGGATGGGATTGTGCACTGCCTGTGCATGACAGAAATATGGGCATTTACCAGGATGTGTATTTAAGCTTTACAGATGCCGTTGATATAATCAATCCTTATATAGTTACTGATTTACCTTTGCCCGATACAACACTGGCCAATTTAAGCATAAGTGCAACCCTAACTAATGCGAGCAATAAAAAACAGACGGGATTCCTTAAAGGAAAAATTGATCTGCTTACCAAACTTGATATGGGAAGTTATACAAAAAAACTGCCGGGAAAAATGAACAGCATAACATTTGAAAAAGCTGTTGATGTACCGGCAAACGGAAGTGTAACTGTAACGCTTACGGAAAAAGATTTTGCTCAACTGTCTATTAAGAACCCGCACTTATGGTGGCCTGCAGGTTATGGCGAACAATACCTGCATAATTTGGAACTTTCTTATGAAACAGGCGGTAAAGTATCTGTAAAGAGAAATACAACTTTTGGAATAAGAAAAGTAACAAGCTATGTAAAAGAAATAAGCGGCAGTTACGGAATGGTATTCAATATAAACGGGAAGAGAGTATTTTGTAAAGGCGGATGGATACAACCGGATATGCTTCTGGATATGAGCAGGGAAAGAATTTTTAATGAAGCACGGCTTTTAGCTAATGCAAATTTGAATATGATAGCAAGTGAAGATATGCCTTCGCCTCCTGAAGATTTTATGGACGCCTGCGATAAGTATGGATTAATGTGGTGGGAAGATTTTTATCAATGCGGCGTTATGGCTCCCGGATATGATAATGCTTATTATCCGTTAGATCACTATTTGGCGATTAAAAACGAACGTGACATAATTTTAAGATACCGTAATAATGCAAGTTTGGTTGTTTACTGTGCGGCAAATGAAACAGTACCATGCGCCGATTTATATCTTTCTATAAAGAATGATTTAAAAGAATTAGATAATACAAGGCCGTTTATTCCATCATCTAATATAGGATATGATTGGGAAAAGCTTACACCATATATAAAAGATGAGATGCCGCTTGGCGTAACAGATAATGGTAAACCGGGTTACACATGGCATCCTGTATCTTACTTCTTTGATGTAATTGATGAAGTAAATCTTCAGATGTTCAGAGATGAACTTGGAGTTCCATCGGTCCCAACTTTAAGCAGCTTAAAGAAAACAATATTCAATCCCGGAAGAGTTAAAGACAATCCGATTTTTCCATTAGACAGCGTTTGGGCGGAACACGGTACATGGGACTTAGCAGGTTATGCATATAAAGCTTATGATGATGCGGTAAGAAATGTATATGGGTTCAATACTAAAAATATTGAAGATTATGTTCATACGGCGCAGATGGTGAATGCCGACAGCTACCGTGCAATGTTTGAAGCGGCTAATTCCCGCATGTGGGATGTAACAAGCGGAGTAATGCTGTGGAAGCTGAATTCAAGTTTCCCTGATATTATGTGGAATATCTATGATTGGTTCCTGAATCCACATGCCGGTTATTATTATGCAAAGAAAGCATGTGAACCGCTGCATATACAATTGAATGCGAATGATTTTCAGGTGTCGGTAATAAACACTTATCATAAAGCATTTAATAACGTTAAAGTAAAAGCCAGATTATATGACTTTAATATGAAATTGAAATGGGAACGTGAAGAAGGTATAAACCTTCTGGAAGACTGTTACCAGGAAGTATTTAAAGTTCCTCAGCAGAATGATATAACACCGGTTTATTTTGTAAGGCTTCAGTTATTAGATAAGACGGATAAAATACTGTCAGATAATTATTATTGGGAATCTTCAAAAGAACCGATGGACTTTTCAATGTTATCGGGTTTAAAGGAACGGAAAGCGGAATTAACGTATAAAACTGAAGTTGCAAACGAAGAATATCATATTCAGGTAAAGATAAAGAATACATCGGATAAACTGTCGTTTATGAACAGGCTGGCCGTTATTAAAAAGGATAGTAAAGAAGAAATATTGCCGACGTTTTGGGAAGATAATTTTATAACATTGTTCCCTGGAGAAGAGAAGACGATTGAAGCAAGAATTTCTAAAAAAGGTCTAAAAGAAAATTCATTTACTGTTGTGGTTGACAGTAATAAATAACTGTTGAGCATTAAAGCATAATGTTTATGTTTTTGGTGCATAAAGAGTTTAAGAATAAGACATTGAAATTGTAAAAAGGAAGTTTTCAGAAAAGATAATTCATTTGGTTTATTTGAACATTATCTGAGCTGAATTGATAAAAAATTAATATCAGTCATTCCTGATTTTAATAGGAAAGAATGATATTAAAATATTTATATAGTAACTAAACCCTAAGGAGAATAAAATGCGTAGAATCGCTACTGTTCTAAGTATTTTAGTTTTGACAGTATTTTCAATTAGTTCAACTGTTTTAGCCGCTGGCGCAAGTGTTACAGGACTTGTAAAAGATTCTAAGACAGGTGAGCCGCTCTTTGGCGCAAACGTTATACTTGTAGGAACGAGTATGGGCGGGGCCACAGATATGGATGGAAAATACGAGATACCCGCAGTGATACCCGGAACTTATACTATTCGAGTAACATACATTGGCTATGTTGAACAAAAAACAAAAATTACAGTTGAAGCAGGGGCACGATTAAAAAAGAATTTTCAACTGGAAGCCGTCGGTATAGAAGGCCAGACAGTTGTTGTAACAGCTCAGGCAAGCGGGCAAAAGGCTGCTATTAACCAGCAATTAACATCAGACCAGATAGTTAACGTTGTTTCTGCTGCAAAAATACAGGAACTACCTGATGCAAACGCAGCAGAATCTGTCGGCAGGCTTCCCGGCGTTTCCGTAACAAGAAGCGGCGGTGAAGGAACCGAGGTTGTTATTCGTGGTTTATCGCCTAAGTATAATGAAGTTATGATAGACGGTATTAAAATGTCATCAACCTCAACAGGCGACAGAAGCACCGACTTAAGCATGATTTCATCAAATATGCTTGACGGTATTGAAGTATCAAAAACCGTAACTCCGGATATGGATGCAGATGTTCTTGGCGGTACGGTAAACTTTGAAATGAAAGAAGCAAAGGTAAAAGTATCCGGCGTACCTGTATTCAGCCTTTTAGTACAAGGCGGATATAATAATTTGTCTGATGTATATAATAAATGGAACAACTATAAATATGTAGGAAGCGTTGAAGACAGATTTTTCGATGACCGTTTTGGCGTATTTGCTCAAATTGATGTAGAAAGAAAAAATCTTTCATCAAATGAAATGGGAGCTTCATATGATCAGCTCTATAATGATAGAGTACATTATGAGACTACAAACATAAATCTGTATGACATCTCCAGAGACAGGCAGCGTTACAACGGAGCGCTTGTTTTAGACTATAAACTGCCGGATGGGAAAATTAAGTTAACTAATTTTTTCAGCACCGGTACTACAACTGCTGTAGACCGTGGGGAAAGTTACGATGTTACTGAAAATACACGGCACTTTACAATATCAAATCCCAGCGGCAAAGTTGGTATTATTACAAACGGACTGGATTATCAGCAAAAGGTATCTATATTTGATGTGAATGCAAAAGTTTCACATTCATACTCAGAAACCAACAACCCTAATAACTGGAATGCAAGTTTCCTCCAATCCCCATTAAATATTTCCCAGTTTAGTGGTATTGCTCAATTAAATCCAAAGAATGTTGCAGCTGCTGCAACCAATGACCTTTCCAAAACTTATCTGAGTGTTTTTACAAACGAAAAAGAATTTTCAAAAGAACGAGCCTATAGTGGTTCATTGGATTTGAAAACAAATGTTACTGTAAATGATGATATCAGTGCAGAAATTAAATTCGGCGGGAAATTAAGATATCAGGAAAGAAGATATGATTATGATTATTATTATGGAACTCTGACTCAGGGTGGCGCCGGTGAAATCCCTGTAGATGATGCTAAACAATTTTTCTCCATACCTGCAACTGCCAATGGTTTACCATTATCATATTTCCTGGATAATTCTTATAATTATGGAAAATTTCTTGGCGGCGATTATACTATGATTGCTCCATTAGATTATGGTAAGCTTGGACAGCTTGCAAATTTGTTTAGCCAGAGAGCAGCTTATTATGCTTCACATGGTATGCAGGGTGGTTATGGCAATCAAATTGCTCCAGCAACATCAAACAGCTATCACGGACACGAAAATCTTTCGGCATCTTACATAATGGCAAATATAAAAATCGGTTCCCAATTAACCATTATCCCCGGCGTCAGGTATCAGGATAACCGTACAACATATACAGGAGCGCGCGGGTATCAAACAGCAGATCCTTTAGTTTATAGTCATTATGATACTACCGCAGTTCAGGACCATGGTTATTGGCTGCCGGATGTAACAGTAAGGTATAAACCATTATCATGGTGTGATGTGCGCCTTTCTTATACAAACACTGTTTCGTACCCAAGCTATAGCCAGATTATCCCGAGAATTGACCTATCTGGTAATTCAATTGCATATGTAAATTACAGGTTACTGCCTTCACGCTCAACAAACTACGATGCGTACGTTTCATTTTATGATAACACAATCGGATTGTTTACTGTAGGTGGATTCTTAAAACAGATAGATAATTTTATATACTCATATAGTAGGTATGTTAAAGGAGCAGAGGCTGCTCAATACCTGCCTTACGGCGTATTTAAAACAACTAATCCCAACACTTACAGCATATACACATTTATAAATGATCCATACAAAATAAACGACTATGGAATGGAAGCAGAGTGGCAGACGCATTTCTGGTATTTGCCAGGGCCATTATCAGGATTAGTATTCAGCACCAACTTTACGCATATCTTTTCCAAAGCTGAATATCCTTTAACAAAAACCGTTGTAACAGGCCGTACTGTAACATATGCCCAGACACCATATATAGCAAGGCTTCTTGACCAACCGGATGATGTAATAAATCTTGCACTTGGCTGGGATTATAAAAGCTTTTCTGTTCGTGTGTCACTGCTTTATCAATCAGATATATTTACCGGAGCAAACTACTGGCCGCAATTAAGGTCTAGTACATCAGCATACAGGCGCTGGGATATTGCTGCAAAACAGGAACTGCCCTGGTTTGGTGTTCAGGTTTACGGAGACATAAATAACCTTAACGGAGCAAATGACATAAGCGTACTTGAAGTTGGAGGCGTTCCGTCATCAGAGCAGGATTATGGTATGACTGCTGATTTTGGAGTGCGTGTAAGCTTATAATTTTTATTCTATACTTAAAAATGCAGTAAGGCACCGGTTATAACGAGGCCTTACGCATTTCTAAGTAAGGAGATGTTTTGCAAACTAAATAATTATCTAAGTAGTAATGTAATTTATTGATTTCCTATAAATGAAGGAAAGGAGGCTGCATAACTTATTTTTCGAAGATAGAGCCTGTATGCCGGGAATTCTATCAAACTCTTTATTCTATTTAACTTT
>JARLHB010000385.1 GCA_031292465.1 Ignavibacteriaceae bacterium | reverse complement strand
ATAACTGCAACAAGAAATTCATTGTTTGATATTGAAGGCCCATCTGTTACAATGGCTGCCTGCCAGACATGCCATGCAATAGGAAAACCTAATGCAGATGGAACTATAGGCAACTGCAACAAATGCCACTTGCGCCATGAGTTTTCATTAGAACAGGTTAGGAAGCCGGAGATTTGCGGGCAATGCCATTTAGGCCCCGACCATCCCCAGATGGAAATTTATCATGAATCTGCACACGGTGTAATCTACCAAACAGAAGGTTCCAAATGGAACTGGAGCCAAAAACCGGGCAGGTTAACGGTAAATGATATGCCCGCTCCAACCTGCGCAACCTGCCACATGAGCGGCTTTGGCAATCAGGGTACTACGCATGATGTAGGACAGAGATTATCTAAATTTTTATTTGCCGCAGTTACCAAAGACAGGCCGAATAGTACCGAAGGGCGCGAAGCCATGAAATCTATTTGTGCAAACTGCCATTCATCAAACTTTACTGATGAACAATATTCTAAAGCAGACAGCGTAACAGCATATATAAATGCAAAAGTTAGCGAAGCCTCACAGATAATGCAGGATTTAGTGAAGGATGGAATAATTACCGATAAACCTTTTGCCAATCAAATCAGTTTTGATGCTTTTGACCTGTGGCATTACTACGGCAGGACGGCAAAATTCGGAGCTTATATGCAGGGACCTGATTTTGTACAGTGGCATGGTATATATCCGCTTTTGCAGCAATTGACAAAAGTTAAAGAAGACGCACAGAGGCTGCGTGCAGAACATGCAAACGGAAGGAAAGGAGTAATGCGATGAATGATGTAAATATTTTTCATCTTGCAAATATCCGGCTTCCTATTGAGAAGAACCGGCTGCTGATGTTGTTTGTCGGGGTTAATCTTCTGTTTACAGGCATTGATGTAGTACTGGCGCATTCCATAAATTCATACATCCCTGTATATGAGTGGATACCTATTATTTATTTTCCGCTCGGTTCAATTTCCTGTTTCCTAATAGCGTTAAAAACAAAGCCTCAAAAATGGCAGGCGCTGGTTCATATTGCATTAATGATAACCGGAGTATTGATAGGGGTAATCGGGACTGCATTTCATGCTAATGCGGTATTAAATCCCGCCGGTTATTTAACATGGTCATGGGTTGTATTCGGTTCGCCAATTTTAGCGCCGCTTGCGTTTTCGGGTATTTCATTACTCGGGCTATATGCTGTTACCGAAGAAGTAGAAAACCAGCCTGGCTTGCTTAATGTGCCGGGGCTTGGAACTTTTAAAGCTCCTATTTCAAGAGACAGGCATTTCCTGTGGCTCGTCGGGTTAGGGTTTGGCGCAAGCGCAATCACTTCTATTATTGATCATGCGCAGTACGGCTATTCTTTCTACAAATTAATTGCAATTGTATTCGGAGTATTTGCCACATCGGTGGTGCTTTATCTTTCTGTTGCAAAAGAATGGACAAAGGGAGACGGGCTTGTATATTTTTGGACTATGATTGCCGCTATTATTACAGGCGTATTAGGATT
Source organism: Ignavibacteriaceae bacterium (assembly GCA_031292465.1). GTDB lineage: Bacteria > Bacteroidota > Ignavibacteria > Ignavibacteriales > Ignavibacteriaceae > FEN-1297. The sequence goes on along the minus strand of JARLHB010000385.1, from coordinate 12,310 downwards.
CGGATTCCATTTGTCTGCCGATCTTGCAGGAACAGGCGCAATAAGCCTTGAAAGAATATTGGCATTTGCACCCGTACTGGCGCCGCTGCTTTTTGCTGATCTTGGTATGCTTGGGCTGCTGGTTGTTGCACAGCAGAAAAAATAATTCCGGTAAGGAATCAGAATTATTTATTATTATTAGAAGTTAAGAGAAGTATAAAGTTGCCCGGCAGTTAGATGCTTTGTGAATGTTTCACTACAAGTGTTTGAACTCATCCCCCAACCCCTTCTCTTGCAAAGAGAAGGGGAGAATTTTATCGATTTTCCCGAATGGATGCCTCTGGCAAGGGCGAGTTCTTCTTCAAACGATTAATCTAAACACATCTTCTGAATGCTGGTGCTGCATAATAATATTTTTAATCCTTATACTAATCTGGTTATTAACAAAATTCAGCAAATATATTCTTCTTAATATCTTCCCATTCATTTTTAAGTATGCTGTAATAAATGGTATCCCTTCTTCGGCCATCGTGCATAAGTGTATGGCTTCTTAATATCCCTTCTTCAACGGCGCCTATTTTCAGCATAGCCTTTCTTGACTGCATATTTAAAACGTCCGCTTTTAATTCCACACGATCATAGCTAAGCTTTTCAAATGCAAAGCGGAGAAGGAGAAATTTACAAATCTTATTTACTCCTGTGCCCTGATATTTTTTGCCAAGCCAGGTAGAACCTATTTCCAGTCTTTTATCTTTTACGGAAATATTCAGATAACTTGTGGAGCCCATTATGCTATTGCCTTCTTTGTCCGATATAGTAAAAGGTATCCGTTCGTTTCGTGCCCTTTGAATAATCATCTGCTCTACTAAATTGCTCAATTCTTCTTCATTTGTAATACGGGTTGGATAGAACTTCCAGATATCAGCATTAAATGCAATACTGCTTAAACCGGGAATATCTTCCATTGAAAGGGGGCGGAGCATTAAATTACCTGATTCCAAAATTATTTTTTCTTCAAAAATGTTCATTATATTTTACCGGTTTATGTTATTTGTCTAATGAAAAATTCGGGTTCTCTATTATGCCGAATATATTTCCAAACGGGTCTTTTACAGCCCCGACTAAAATTCCTTCTCCTACATCCTGAAAATTTTCATGTACAACAGCGCCGGACTCTAATAGCTTTTGAAATGATTTCTTTGCATCCTTTACACCCCAATAAGTAACCACTCCTTCTATTTTAGATTTGCTTTCAGTATTATCCGGTACCAGGCCAAGCTCATATCCGCCTATGTTGTAGCCCACATAATACGGCTGATCAAAGTAAGGCTCTTTACCTAATACGTTACTGTACCATTCTTTTGCTTCTTCCAGATTGCTTACGTGATATATAGTAGTTCTTAAGCCTAATAACATTTATACCTCCATTGTTGTTAAAATGAGCCGGGATTAAAAATGTATAATTGGTTATTTACAAAATCACCTGTAATAATACTAAATCAGCCTTAAAAAACCTTTTAAGTACAGCAAATAGATCCGCGGACTTATTTTGCTATACATGTTAAATGCAAAGATTACTATTCCGTTGCATCTTCAAACAGAATCTTTTAAATTTATTTCCTGATATTATTTGCCAGTAATTAAGAGTTAATAATAGAGTAATATTGAATAGTTATCTTTAGATAACACTAAAAGAATAAAAGGATATAAGATGTCTTTTCTTTTAAAGCTGATTATTCAAATTGCGGTTATAATAATAGTATCCAGAGTAATAGGGATTTTATTCCGCAAAATTCATCAGCCGCAGGTTGTTGGTGAAATGGTTGCCGGAATAGTTCTTGGCCCTTCTCTACTTGGATGGCTGGCGCCCAATGTCTTTGTATTTATATTCCCGCCGGAAAGTTTAAAATACCTTAATGTACTCAGCGAGATAGGCCTTTTACTATTCATGTTTATTATCGGGCTTGAACTTGATCCGAATCTGTTAAAGGGCAGGGGCCGCTCGGCAGTAATTATTGCACAGGTAAGTATTATTGCACCCTTTATTCTCGGAGTTTTAATCTCTCTGTATCTTTATCCTTATTTATCAAGTAAATCAGTAAGCTTTACTGCGTTTGCCTTATTCGTGGGCGCATCAATGAGCATAACGGCATTTCCTGTGCTGGCAAGGATATTAAGCGAAAAGAATTTGGTTAAGACAAAAATAGGCGCAGTAACAATAGCCTGTGCCGCAATAAATGATGTAACCGCGTGGAGCATACTTGCATTTGTTGTTACTATTGTTCGTGCCGGTTCAGGCGGCATTCCATTTTGGCTTACTCTTTTAGGCGCTGTTGCTTTTATACTGTTGATGATTTTTATTATCCGTCCTCTGGTAGCAAAGCTGGAAATATATTATGCAAATAAAGGGAATGTTTTAACTAATGATATTCTGGGAGCAGTGCTGCTTTTAATGTTAGTCTCAGCATGGACTACAGAGTGGCTTGGTATTCATGCTTTATTCGGGGCGTTTTTTATGGGGGCAATTATGCCCCGCAATAAATACTTCCTGAATTCCATTATTGAAAAACTAAGTGATATTACCCTTGTTTTATTTTTGCCTATCTTTTTTGCGCTTACAGGATTAAATACCAGCATTGGACTAATTAATGGAACCGGGATGTGGCTGTTCTTCGGCCTTATACTCTCTGCAGCCGTAATTGGCAAAATGGGAGGATCAACTTTAGCTGCACGAATTTCTTCACTGCATTGGCGGGAAGCAGCAGGGCTTGGAATACTTATGAATACACGCGGATTGATGGAACTGGTTATTTTATCAATCGGGTTGGAACTTGGCGTTATCTCTCATACGTTATTTGCAATGATGGTTATGATGGCGCTGGCAACTACTTTTATGACCACACCTTTCTTTGAATGGGTGTATCCCGAAAGGCTTTTAAGAAAAGAACAGGAGGAAATTGAAAAAGGTAACCAGAAATCAGGGATTTTAATCCCGGTTTCGTTCCCGTCATCAGGGCCGGGAATGTTGAAAATGGCATCTTCAATTATTTCTAACCGTGATTTAAAAGTTTATGCTTTGCATCTTATAAAGACAAATGAATTATCCTTGCCTAATCTTGATGAAACAAACGTTAAACAGGATTATATAGAAGCATTTCAGCCGCTTATGAAATATGCAAATGAGAATTCAATTACTGTAAGCCCTATTTCCTTCCATACAAGAAATGCCGCAGAGGATATTAATAATATAGCAAGCTTAAAAGGCGTAAACATAATATTGATGGGCTGGCATAAACCGATCCTTAGCGAAAGCATTTTAAGCGGAACGGTAAATGAAGTTATGCGTTACGCAAAAGCTGATGTTTGTGTTTATCTTGAACGGCAATTTAATCCTTACAAAAATATATTGGTACCTTTCCGCGAGGGTGTACATGATAAAGGTGCACTTGTTTTAGCTCATCAAATAGCAGAAAATATTGATGCAAATGTTACGGTGCTGCATATTGTTAAGCCAAAGGATACAGGTACTGAAAAAAACAGCAGCAACGCTGACGAAGATATAATAAGAGCCGGGGGAATTGAGGATTTCCCGGAAGAACGCATAAAGCTGCTGGTTGTGGAAAGCGACTCTCCGCTTGACACAGCTGTAAAAATTGCCAGCCGCAATTATGATCTGGTTGTTGTTGGCTTGTCGGAAACATGGGGGCTAGAACCTTCGTTATTTAGTAAAAGGCATGAAAGATTAGCCCGTGAATGTCCGGCTTCACTGCTTATTTTGAGGAAATATGTAGCACATCAGACAGTTTAAATTAAGTTTGTTCTTATAATTCTTGTATGCAATGCTCTCCCTATAAGCTTGAATGTTATATTAATCTAAGAATAAATAGATAAAGGGCAAACAAACAGGGGGAAGATAAATAAAACAAATTATTATGATTTACTGTTCCTTTTTGATGGTATTGTAATTATCAACCCAACAATTGCGCCGTAAGATGTTGATATATAAGGATTCCCGGAAATTGGGCAGGAACCGCTTCTGCATCCAATAAAGTGATAATAAGCATAGCCGGCAATTCCTCCTATCAGAATTGGCAATGTTCTCTTTATTAATGATTTGTATTTCATTTCCACCTGTAGTTATTATTATTGAACATTTGATGAATATTGCTTGCATTGGATTCATATATCATAAAAAAACTTGAAGGATATTGAAAAAGTATATATACTTATAAGTTAGGTGTTAAATATGAGATGAATTTCAATTGATTTTTCACCCTTGCAAAGCCAGTTAAGCTAAAAAAACAGCTGCTTAGAATGTTTTTTCAATATTATATTAAAATCCAAACTATTTTGTTCGATAATGGATTTAGGATAGTAGCGCTTGCAAAATCCTAAGGTGTTGGATAATAGTAATAATGATCAATTTTTAAAAATTAAAACAATAATGGCTCAGGAAAATATCTTAGTAGATGAAAATGAATTCGATGACAGCACTCTTGCAATGCTGCAGGTATCGAAGTTTAAAAACCTATCAAGGGAGTTTTTCCAATTTGATTTGTCCAAAGAGATTGAGCTGTTAAAAAGTATAAAAGACTCTTCAAGATTCTTCAGCTTTCGCCTGCCGTATGAAATAAACGATTTCTTTATCAGGCTTGATCAGGCGCCTGTATTTTGGATAATCAGGTCTCCGTTAGTCCAGCATATCGAGAGTATTTTTAAAGCATTAACGCAATCAACAGGTGCTAATTCCTATAAGACTTTTAAAGAATTCTATACCAAATGGATTGTAATTAAATCCGAAGAAGAAAAAAAATACTTTGCTGCATCTGCATTGAATATAGCAGAAAAAAAATCTACCGGCAGAGGGATTTTCCCAATATTGATACTGCAGGCAATTATCTTAGGGTTTGATAAAACGATATTTAATCCCGGCAAGGCAATAGAACTTTTGGAAAATTCCAAAGACATTTTGAATGATGGGAAGTTAAATAACGATTTTAAAGAAGAATTAGCATACTTAATTAATATATACTCTGCTTTTATATATTTAAATGAAATGGATTTTGCACAGGCAAAAGTTAAGCTTTCCGAGGCTGCAACCTTTAAACCCGTAGGAATTACTGCAAGATTCTACGATGTTTTAATTGATGCACAGTTGAGCCAGGGTATTATTCCGCCGGACTTTATAAACGAATTATTTACTTATGATATTTCCCGGCTTGAATATGCAATTGAAGTTAATGATACAGCAATGTTTGAGTATTTTATAAAATTTCCCGTAACACTTAACTTATTTTATCATCAGGAATTTGCTCCATCTATTGATATGATTGCGGAATATTTTAATAACGTAAGAAACAGTGTTGATACAGATATTAAGGCCATCAGAACCAAATTAAATGAATTTAAAGATTTAAATCTTACCGAACTCTATACCTCAAGAATAATCCAGGATATAGATTTCCTTGAGAAAATTGTTCATACATATGTTGATACCAAAAGCCTGACTTTTTTAGCATCCCGTTCAAAAATAAGAGAAAAATATAACAAAATTATCGAAGGGGTAATGGATGTAGTCAGACAGAAGAATTTTTCAGTTGTTAAAGAAAGACTATCCGCATTTGATAAAGGCCTTCAGGATAAGCACAATGAAATGCAGATGGCGACGAAAAACTATGAGGACCAAAAGGTAAAGCTTAAAGAAAAACTGGAAACTAATCTGGAAATAATTGAAAAAAGGGCTGCTGATAATGTAGCCATACTTGAAGAAAGGATTCAGAACCTTCAATATATTCAAAGCCTTAACCCGAAGTCAACATTCCGTAATGCAATGACGTATAATTTTATTTTGTCATTCACAGTTTTCTTATTGGGTGGATGTGCCGGATATTCTAATAGTTATATTGATGATCCCGGTAAAATGAATAGTATTTTGTCTACAATAATTATATCCGGATTTAAGTGGGGAATAATAGCTTTTTTTGTGGGATTAATAATTTCTCTTATAGCTTCAGGGCTGGCTCTTTTAGAGAGTAGTAACCAAAGGCAAAGGCTTTTACAAACAATTAATGCAGTAAAAAACGAAAAAGATTATCAAAAAACTTATTTCAAAAAAGACTATGAAAAAACATTAAAAGATTTTGAAGACCGTTTCAATAAAAGTATGGATGAGCATAAAAAGCAAATGAACAATTTAAAAACCGAGCGGGATGACAAAGAAAAGGCTTATAAAGAAGAAGCTGAGAAAAAAGTCCTGGAAGAAACAAAGCAGTTAAGTGTACTATTGGAATCTTAAAATTTCCCTCCCTCTCGATGGCTATTATTAGCCAACTACATATATTTAATCTAATATTGCCTGCAAAAAATACGAAAACCAAACAAAACCTGTTGGAATGATTTTAGCGTCAAAAGCTTTTGAAATAGATATAGGAGCTTTTGTGATAAAAGAGCGTCAAAATATTGATGCAATAGCAGCCGGCGCTAAACATTTATATCCGGCTAATATTGAGGCTTTTGCGCCTGAAGATGAGCATAAAAGAATATATGTAACCCAGCCAGGTTTACCTCCGCTTAATGAATTTGTTCATTACTTAGAGGATATCTGGCAAAGTAAGATTTTAACTAATAATGGTAAATATCATCAGCTATTAGAGAAGGAATTATCAGAATACCTCGGGGTAAAATATGTCTCATTATTTTCAAATGGCACTTTAGCTCTTATAACTGCTTTACAGGCACTCAGAATAACAGGAGAAGTGATAACTACTCCTTATAGTTTTGTTGCAACAACTCATGCTCTTAACTGGAACGGAATAAAACCGGTATTTGTAGATATAGACCCTGTTTACTGTAACTTAGATGCGAATAAAATTGAAGCAGCTATTACTCCTAAAACAACAGCAGTCCTTCCGGTTCATGTGTACGGGAATCCTTGTGATGTAAACAAAATTCAGCAAATCTCCGATACTTACGGCCTTAAAATTATTTATGATGCATGCCATGCCTTTAATGTTAAACTGAAGGATACATCAGTTTTAAACTTTGGTGATTTATCTATTCTTAGTTTTCATGCCACAAAAGTATTTACAACCTTTGAAGGGGGAGCAATAATCTGTAATGATGAAAAGACTAAGAAAAGGATTGATTTTTTAAAGAACTTCGGTTTCGCAGATGAAGTTACAGTAGTTGGTCCCGGGATAAATGCGAAGATGAGTGAATTCCAGGCAGCGATGGGTTTGCTTCAACTTAAATATGTTGATCAATATTTAGCTGAAAGAAAACAAATTGCAGACACATATAAAATAGAATTAAGCAATGTTGATGGAATCCGGTTTCTTGAAAATATGAAAGAAGTAACTCATAATTATTCGTATTTCCCCATTTTCATCGATCAACGAAAATACGGACTGGACAGGGACGCGGTATACAATAAATTCAAAGAAAATAATATTTACGCCCGCAGATATTTCTACCCTTTAATAAGCCAGTTCCCGACTTATAAACAATTGGAATCATCTGCAAAAGGAAATTTGAAAACAGCAGAAAAGATAGCAAAAGAAGTCCTGTGTATTCCCATTTATCCCGGGCTATTACAAAATGATCAACAAAAAATTATTGATATACTCAGGAGAGATTAATGCAGGAAAAGTACTGTTGTCTGTGTGGATCAAATGTAAAGAGTTTTTTACCGTGGGAAGCTGCAAAGGATTATCCTTTTATCGACCTGCTTAAATGTATCGGGAGTGATATAATAAATTTTTATTGCCCAAATTGCAGATCAACAGACAGGGACAGGCACTTGTGGCTTTATTTAAATAAAATAGGCGTCTTTGATGCACTTAATTCAGAAACAAAAATAATGCATATAGCTCCTGAAGCTCCATTAATTTCACGGCTATTAAAGAAAACCAGCCATATAGTTGCAGGAGATTTGTTCCCGGAAAAATATGCCCATGTTTCTTATAACGTTCAAAAAGTAGATTTAACAGATATTAATGCGCAGGATAATTATTTCAATCTCTTTATAGCGAACCATATTCTCGAACATATTATAGATTACAAAAAGGCGCTTAAAGAAATTAACAGAATTTTAATCAATTCCGGCATAGCGATACTTCAAACTCCTTATTCGCCTGTAATATATAGAAATTTTGAAGATCCAATGATAAATACTGATGAATTAAGAGAATTGTATTATGGACAGTCCAACCATGTTAGAGTGTTTGGCATACAATTATTTGATGATATAAAAGAAGCCGGGTTTAATGTTTCATACTTTGAGCATGGAACAATATTAAAGGATATAGACCCAAATATTTATGGAGTTAATGCCCGCGAAGGGCTTATTGTTGCAATTAAGAATAATTAGTAATGAGAGAATAGTTCTTTAATGAAACACTTAGTAATTATTGGCGCAGGTAATTTTGGAAGAGAGATTTTCTCATGGGCAGTTCAATGCAATGAATACAATAATGACTGGAATATTAAAGGCTTTCTGGACGACAGGCCCAATATACTTGAACATTTTGAAGGGTATGGAAGTATAATTGGAAATGTAGACAACTATATCCCCGAAGAAAATGATTTATTTATTTGTGCTTTGGGAGAACCAAAACAAAAAGAAAAATATTCATCATTTATTCTTAACAGAGGCGGAATATTTACAAATATTATTCATCCGTCTGCTGTTATAGGCATGAATGTAAAGTTTGGTAAAGGCATAGTTGTATGCCCGCAAACTGCAATTTCCTGTGATGTAGTCTTAGGTAGTTTTGTTACGCTAAATATACAAAGTACAATCGGGCATGACAGCATAATTGAGGACTGGTGCCAGATAAACACTAATTGCGGTATTAATGGTTATAATCATTTTTATAAATCTGTATATATGGGCGGTAATGCAGTAACCCTGCCGCATGTTGAAGTAGGAGAAAATGCTGTGATAGGTGCGGGCAGTGTGGTTCTTAAAAAAGTAAGGGCAAATGAAACGGTTTTTGGCAATCCTGCAAAACCATTTAAGGTTCAGGAAATAAATACAAACAGAAATAGTTGATGTTTAATAAAAGCAGTATTATAGAAGACCTGGCAAAATTTGCAGAAACACCTGCAGCAGGGAAACCCAAAGTTAGTGCTTTGATTATAACTTATAATCATGAAAAATATATTGCCAAAACACTTGATAGTGTTTTAATGCAAAAGTGTGACTTTGATTTTGAAATTGTAGTTGGTGAAGATTTATCTACTGATGGTACAAGAAATATCCTGTTAGAGTATGAAAAAAAATTCCCTGATAAAATAAGATTGTTGTTTCGAAATACAAATTTAGGGGTAATAAATAATCTGGTTTCAACTTACAACGAATGCCGGGGCGAATATATTGCTATACTGGATGGTGATGATTACTGGACAGATGAGTATAAACTAAAAAAACAAATAAATTTTTTAAATGATAACCCTCAGGCTACTGTATGTTTTACTAACAGTGTAGTTATAGATCAAAATGATAACCTGATAAGGAAAGACAGGGTTCCTGAAGAACGTAAGAGAAATCTTGAGCAAAGTGATATAATATCAGGATACAGCCTTCCCTCGAATACGGTTATGTTCAGAAAAGAACTTCTTTGGGAATTTCCCGAAGAATTTTATTCAGTTATAAACGGGGATATTTTCTTATTTAGCCTGTTGACAAATTTTGGATATGCAGGCTATCTGAATGAAAATACTGCGGCTTATAGAATACATGATGGTGGCGTTTGGTCGCAAAAATCAAATGAGTATCAATGCAGGAATTATATTAAAACCTGCGAAGCTATGCTGGAATATTTTAGCCCAATCTATGATGATATTTTGACAGAAAAAATAAATGCATGTAAAAAACAGCTTGAACAGTATAAACAAACTGAGGAAAAAACCGTGCAAACACAGGTTTTGCAAAAAGCAGCAGATGTAAGTTCTGAAAAGTTTACTGATAAAGGTTTGTGGACTCCGCAAACTATGATGCTGCAAACTATTAATAAATGGATTGATAATATTGCCTTCACCGCCCAAAGAGTGTTAAGCATAGATAATAATCCCACGATTGATGAGATGCTTATTAATAAGTGGCCTGGCGTTCAAATATGTAAGGCAATATATCCTGAATATGATGCACAAAATTTAAATAAAATTAATTCGGAAGAGTTTGATTTGGTCTATTCTCATCAGGTGTTGGAGCATATTCCCAAGCCCTGGATAGCTGCAAAAGAAATGCTAAGGGTGTTAAAAAAAGGCGGAATAGGAATACACTCTTCATGTGCATTTAATCCCAGGCATGGTTTGCCGGAATTTAATGATTACTACAGATTTCTGCCCGACGGATTAGAGCAATTATTTGATGGAATTGAAACAATACATAAAGGCGAATGGGGAAACAGGCAGGCAATTCTTTATAATGTTGGAATCGATGATGGAAACGGCGCTTTAGGCGGAAGAAGATTCCACAAAAAAATTGGTGAACAAAGCGACGGCCTGTATCCCTGGCATACATGGATTATATTTAGGAAAAAATAGAAAGAATGCTAAGAATGAATGGTGTGAAAAATATAGTTATTTCAGGAACAAACTTCTGGAATCCGGGGGATGACTTTGTAAGAGACGGGGTTATCAGAATATTGAAAAACCTTTTCCCGGGTACTCAGCTTAATTTCTTATTCTACAATTTTAATCAGGATTTCTTTCCTCAGAATAAATTTTCCGGTATTCATAATATGGTATCTGCAGGGGACCTGAATGCATACAAAGACTTTATTGATGCTGTGGTTATTGCGGGGCTCTCTGCCGGTACTGAAATTAAAGACTTATATAATTGGGTTATTGAGAACCAGCTTACAGACAGGGTTTATCTTATAGGTGCCGGGTATGAAAATGATTATGTCGACAGCCATATTAAAGAAGAACCTGAACTTACAATATTTAAAAATGCTAAAATAATTACAGGCAGAACTAACAAAAGGCCCCAGCTTATTAACGATCTGGGCTTGTCGTATAAATATATTAATTGTCCTGCTATTTTATCCGTAAATAATGTTAAATCAATTCCGGAAGATAAAAAAATTGAAAAGATTGCATTTTCCATCCAGCTTCCGCATGGTACCGGGGTGCCGAATCATTCATGCAGTGCTTCTATGTATGAGATGAGCATTGTACTCCTGTCTGAATTGTTTGGGAAATATGAAATTGAATTAATAGCACATCATAAATCGGAATATTTCCATTTTTTGAATTTATTTAAGCAGTTTAATGTTCCTATCAAAATTATATTTTCTTCATTTTATCAGGATTTATTCGACACATATCCTCAATATGATCTTGTTATTACAACAAGGCTTCATGCAAGTTTGTTTGCAAACGGATTTGGAATTCCGGGTATTATAATTAATGATACCGACCGGCATACGCATTGTCTTGAAGGTTTCAAGCATTCACACTGGGTGAATACAAAAGAAAAATTTTATGAAGTATTTGATAAAATAAAAGAAAAGAACCTTTCAGAGACTGCACTGGAAATAAATGAATTTAAAAACCGGCTTTTGGCAAAATATATTGAAACCCTTTGCAAGCCGTTTGGAGTCGGCATAGATAAACTATCAGGTAAAGATGAAAGTGTTCAGCCGCCAAACAAGAATAAACTGCCCGTCCATTTTTTTACAATAGTGTTAAACGGCAAGCCTTTTATAGAATATCACATAGAGGTTTTTAAAAAGCTGCCTTTTGAATGGCATTGGCATATAGTGGAAGGTGTTGCGGAATTAAAACATGATACAGCATGGTCGGTTGAGAACGGAGGGGTAATAAATGAGCTGTTACATACTAACGGTTTGAGCAATGACGGAACTACTGAATACCTGGATAAGCTTCAAAAAAAATATCCCAACAACATTACTGTTTATAGAAAAAGTAATGGCGAATTTTGGGACGGCAAGCTTGAAATGGTAAATGAGCCGCTTAAAAATATTAATGACGAATGTTTGCTCTGGCAGGTCGACTCTGATGAGTTATGGACTGTAAAACAGATAACTGAGACTAGAAAAATGTTTCTGTCTGATAACGAAAAAACAGCAGCTTACTTTTACTGCTGGTATTTCGTCGGGGAGAAGCTTTATATTTCTACAAAGAACACGTATGGAAATCATGTTGATTATGAATGGCTAAGGGTATGGCGTTACGAGCCCGGCGACAAATGGCTCTCGCATGAACCGCCGGCGCTTTCAAGGGAAATTGCTCCCGATATATGGGTAGATCTGGGTAAGATTGATCCATTTAAACAGGAAGAAACAGAAGCAAATAATTTGGT